>JBJKQZ010000559.1:0-3868 GCA_046704865.1 Terriglobia bacterium | reverse complement strand
CCATGTAGTCCGCCCTCGGCAGCCCCAGCGCTGGCGGGAGTCTCAGCGCTCCATTGAGGACCTCCTGGCGGATTTCAATCTCGTCACCACAAGCAGAACACGTCCCGCTGTCACCACGGCCGCCGCTCTTCTGTTCGGGAAAAAGGAAATGCTCAATCGGTTGGCAGGTTCCACAATGATGCGCGTCACCGTCAATGGGCCGGTCAGTCCTTCTTCTGAACCTTACACAGTCACTATCCAGCAGAACATTGTGGACACTTTCCGTGATCTTTGGTCGCAGCGTGGAGACCTGGCGGCGTGTACGGCGGCGGCGCTTCCTGAAAGGTGCCTTCGCGAACTGGTAGTGAATGCGCTGATCCACAGGTCCTATCGCTCGCAGGAGCCGGTCAATGTGCGAATTTCGCCCGACCATTTGCTTGAAATCCAGAATCCCGGCGGTTTTCTGCGAAATCTTGGACCCGAGAACCTGATCAATGCCAGCCCGGTGCACCGGAACCTCTTGCTGACGGAAGCCGCGGCGTTGCTCGGTTTTTGCGAAAAGAGCGGCAGCGGCATTGACATCGTTTATCAGGAAGCTGTTGCCTCCGGGCATGACTTCCCGTATTTCGACGGTGACTCCGATGCATTTACGGCCGTTGTCCCGCTGGAGAAAGACACAAACTTTGCCAAGTTCCTCCGCTTCAGGGGCAAGGAATTTGCCCGGCTGGAAAGCCTCCTGGTGTTGAAATGCCTGCACAAAACGTTGCAGGCGGATATCGGCCAGTTGGCGCGCATTATCCAGCGGCCAGCCGGATACACGGAGAGCTTGCTCCAGGACCTGATCAAACGGCGCGTCATCCAGGAAGACCATGCGCGCTACAGCCTCAGCGAACCCGTTCGCTACGAAATCGAATACCCCGCCGACCGTGACCAGGGAACGCTATTCTAAATCCTGCCGAGCATTCGCCGACGCCATTCCTCCTCCGCTGGCAACTACGGAATGACTCCAGGAGACGCAGGAACATCGCAGAATTGGAGCAAATTCTTGAGCAGGCCGGTTGGAAGCTTTCCCGGCTGAAGCGGTTTGGATCGCGGCATCGCTGCCGTGTATATCGCGCTTTGCGGCCGGTGGCCAACCGCGCTCAGACAATCAAGCATCAGCAGGAGCTTGCCAGAAGCGGCGCAAAAAAGGAAACCTCGCTTTCTTGACGACGATGAGCAAAGTGATTGGCGTTATACCGGTGCGGCTGGAATCCACGCGGTTGCCGCGCAAAGCACTGCGGCTGATTTGCGGACATTCCATGATCGAGTGGGTGTACCGGCGCGCGCGCGAGTGGCCTGGCTTTTCGCGCCTGCTTGTGGCCACGGATTCTGAAGAGGTCGTGGCGCATTGCGGCCAGCTCGGAATCCCCGCCGCGATGACCTCATCGCAACACCGCTCGGGTTCAGATCGAGTGATTGAAGTGATGGGCCGCGAGCCGGCGGACATCTACGTCAACATCCAGGGTGATGAGCCTATGGTAACCGCACAGCACATCGAGATGCTGGTGGCTCCGATTCGAGAGCGCACGGCCACAGCGGTTTCAACATTGAAAGTGCCTATCACTCGTGAAGACGCCGCCAATCCCAATGACGTTAAAGTGGTAACCGGGCGCGACGGTGTGGCGCTCTACTTTTCCCGCTCAGCTATTCCTTATGATCGCTCGGGAGCAGGCCGCGTGCAGCACTACAAGCACCTGGGGCTCTATGCGTACACGCGGGAAGCGCTCACTGCTTTCAGCAAGCTTGAGCCTTCAGAGCTTGAATCGGCGGAGGCGCTCGAGCAGTTGCGGTTCCTTGAGAACGGCATTCCGATTGTGGTGATTGAGACACCGGATGATACGGTGGGCGTTGATACAGAAGACGACCTGCACAAAGTGGAAGAACACTTCCGAAAGGCCAACATCACAATGCCGGCGCCGCGCTGATGATGCTCACGGGGCGCGCCCGGCTTGCACACTCATTGCTCGCCGATCAGATAGCGGCACCCTCGCGGTCCCATGCGCGCGGAATGGATTTCCTCAGCAGGAACGTCGCATCTGTCGCCCACTTTGTAGGTGCGTGTCTCACCTTCGGAAGTGAGGGTCATCTCGCCATCAAGAATCACGTGTGCCGTGGTGGTGGAGTGAGTGTGGTCAGGGTAAAACGCTCCCGGGCCATCCTGCCAGACGTAGGTTCTGCCAAAGCCTTCAGCGTGCAGTCGTTGTTCCCATTCCTTGACGGTCATGTTTCGGATCCCCCAAGCAACAGTTTCGCTGGCAGTTCTGAAAAAGGTGCCATTGAATGTAACCGACACAATATAATACACCTATTAAATTAACGAACAAAGAAACGGGCGAAACTGCTCAAAAATGGGACAGGTTTTGGGGCCTGCGGCGCGCAACTTTATATTACAAAGTACTTGACAGCGCTTAGCAACAGGTGTATTTATCCACCATGGCCAGTATTCACCCCATCCGGCCCCGGTCTGACGCTCCCCTGGCGCTCGAAGCCCGTGCCATGGACAATCTCAGCTACATTCGCAAAACCATGGAAGGCGCCTCGTCTTTCACTGCAGTTCCGGGCTGGGGCGGCATGCTAATGGGCATCACGGCGCTGGTTGCGGCTTTCATTGCCGCAGTTCAGCCTGCGCATTCGCTCTGGCTGGGCGTCTGGATTGTGGAAGCGGCAGTTTCCTGCCTGATTGGCGCCGTTGCGATGATGCAGAAGGCCCGCAAGGCGGACACCTCGTTATTTTCCCAGCCTGGACGCCGCTTTGCCCTGAGCCTTGCGCCTCCCTTTGTCGCCGGAGCGCTGCTCACTCTGATTCTTTTCCGCGAAGGCTCCTTTGCCGTACTGCCCGGCCTCTGGCTGCTGCTTTATGGAGCCGGAGTGGTAACGGGCGGCGCATTTTCCGTCCGCGTCGTACCGGCGATGGGCGTGGCTTTCATGATTCTCGGCGCCGCGGCGCTGCTTTCTCCCGCAGCCTGGGGCGACATTTATATGGCCGTAGGCTTTGGCGGCCTGCATCTTGTTTTCGGAGCAATAATCGCCTGGAGGTATGGTGGCTAAGTCAAACGTTTGGATACGCGACCGGCGCGCTGAAGCCGCCGGTTACGATCCTGAAAATCGAACTCTTCGCGGTGAAAAAGTCAGCCGCGCTTCGCGGCTGGACCGGCTGATTCATGAGCGCATCCGGCTGGGCATTGTCAGCGCCCTGGCGGTGAACAACGCGCTCAGCCATAACGAGCTCAAGCAACTGCTCAAGACCACGGACGGCAACCTCAGCGTCCACGCGCGCAAGCTGGAGGATGCGGAATACATTGAGTGCATCAAATCATTCGACGGGCGGCTGCCCCGCACCATCTATCGCCTGACGGCGGCGGGTCGGCAGGCGCTGGAGAATTACCTGAACCATATGGAAGCGTTGATTCGCGCGACGCGCGAGCATTGATGGAGCAAAATTTTTTTCCCTGGCGACTTTATGATGCAAAGTGCTTATGCGGAAAATACCGGCGGGAAGCAGCGCCGCTGGATCTATTTGCGAAGTGATGCTGCTGGAGCGTTTGCCCTTGTGCAGCGCCAGCTTGGGACCGTGTTTCTTGCGAGTGCCGTTCTGGTTGCAGGGGGCATTCTCGCGTTTGCTGTAAATCATCTGATCGTGGGCTGAGTCTCTCACAACGGGGAGTGTGAGGCGCGCGAGGCCCTTACCAATGCCGACAAAACCCGGAGGTTGTTCAAGCATGAAAGGTTCCAGCCAGTCTTACCAGAACGGACTTCACGTGGCCATCATCATGGACGGCAGCGGACGCTGGGCGTGCGAACGCGGCCTGGGCCGGAGCGAAGGCCACCGCGCGGGAGTCGAAACCGT
>JBJKQZ010000558.1:0-3249 GCA_046704865.1 Terriglobia bacterium | reverse complement strand
CTCGGAACTGCTTCCGCAAGGGCTCTTTCCCACGGCCCGCAAGCTCATGTTCGAGTTCAGCGGAAACATCAAAGTGATTTTCAATCGCACTCTTGCCCCGGCCGGTCACAAAAATAGTCAATGGAATCCCCGCAGCGGCCACTTCCTCAACGGCATACTGAACGAGAGGTTTGTCTACCACGGGCAGCATTTCTTTGGGTTGTGCCTTGGTGGCCGGAAGAAACCGGGTGCCCAACCCTGCCACAGGTAACACAGCTTTGCGAATTTTCATGATTTTCTCCCTAAGCACTTCCTGGGGTCATGCTGCTAAAAAAATTAAGTCTATCGTCATTGCAGGAACACAGTCAAAGACTAACCGGGAAGGGGGGGTGCTGAAAGTGCACAGAAACACTCCCAAGATATAGCTGCCTCAGGGAATTTCGCCAGCGTGCTAAGATAGTTGCTTATGCTTGTTCTCGGAATTGAATCCAGTTGCGATGAAACAGCAGCCGCTGTGGTGGCAGACGGCACCCGCATCCTCTCGAATGTGGTTGCCTCGCAGATCAAGATCCACGAACGATTTGGCGGCGTGGTTCCAGAGCTGGCTTCGCGTGAACATTTGAGGAAAATAGCACCGGTTGTGGATGAGGCGTGCCAGCAGGCTGGGAAGACTCTCGGCGATATCGAGGCCATTGCCGTAACGGAAGGACCGGGGCTGATTGGATCGCTCCTGGTCGGACTTGTTTACGGCAAGGCACTGGCGCTTTCGCTCCGCAAGCCTCTTGTGGGTGTTAACCATCTTGAAGGCCACATCCACGCAGTCCTGCTGCATAACGCAGTAGAGCGGATGGAAGGCAAGCCGGTTCCAGAGGCCACCTTCCCCAATATCACGCTTGTTGTGTCAGGCGGCCACACCATCCTTTATAACGTGGCCTCGCAGGTTTCATCAGGAAGCGGCTTCGCGTCATTTTCTTACAAAATGCTTGGCCAGACCCGGGACGACGCAGCGGGCGAAGCCTTTGATAAGGTCGCCAAGCTGCTTGCGCTTGGTTATCCCGGTGGCCCCGTCATTGACCGCCTCGCCCGGCATGGAAATCCACGAGCGGTTGAATTCGGCCGCATTCGGATGAAAGGCAACCAGCTCGACTTCAGCTTTTCGGGACTCAAGACCGCTGTTCTCTATCGTGTGCGCGGCACTCCTCTCGCTGAGGAGGCTGAAGAGCGCCGAACCTGGCGCGACGCCTCACCCGATGAGGTAAAGCTGGATGAACTGCGCGCGCATTGCTCGCAGGCCACACTTGACCTCGTTGCGGGATTCCAGGACGCAGTGGTAACCGATCTGGTTGAACGCACGATGGCCGCTGCAACCGCCTGCGGAATCAGGACCGTCTTTGTCTCCGGAGGCGTTGCCTGCAACTCCCTGCTCCGCGAGCGCTTTGCAAAGGCAGGTGAGGAGCATGGATTTAACGTCTTCTTCCCTTCTCCTCGCCTCTCCACCGACAACGCAGCTATGATCGCCGCCGCCGGGTTCTATAAACTGGCTTCAGGCCAGCGCGACGATTCCGCCCTTAATGCCCATGCTTCATTCCCGCTGGACAACAACCACCCGTAGCAGGTAAACGCCCGACTTGGAATTCCACCCATCACGCCTCCGTATCTATTCAGGGTAATCACACCGGTTTCCCAAACTTCCTTTTGCCGTATGGCTGCTGTTTTCTGTTAAGCTTTCGAATTGCATCTTTTCCGTTCCCCAGGCTACTCATTGCCCGTAGTGAGCTTGTGGAAGGTGAGGGTTACTCAAACAAGGAACCCATGCGTGTTGGGGTAGATACCGGCGGAACGTTCACTGACTGTGTTGTTGCAGACGGTGAAGGCATCAAAGTGCTCAAAGTCTTTTCCGGTTCCCCTGCCTCGCCCGAAGAAGCCAGCCGCGCTATCATAGAGGGCGTCGACCGCCTGATCCGCAGGTCACCTGGAAAAACCATCGACATCGTCCACGGCACTACGGTAAGCACAAACAGCCTGCTTGAACGGCGCGGGGCGCGAGTGGCCCTTATCACGACGAGCGGTTTTGAAGACCTCATCGAAATCGGCAGGCAGGCGCGTCCCCGCCTCTATGACCTGGACGTTCAGCGCGCCCCCCCGCTGGTTCCGCGCTCCCAACGGTTTGGATTAGAGGAGCGCACGATAGCGGACGGCACCGTCCTTCTCCGTCCATCTGATCGCGAACTACGCAGACTGAAAGCTAAGGTCCTGCGCTCGGGGGCGGAATCAATCGCCGTGTGCCTGTTATTTTCATATGCAAACCCGGCAAACGAGCAGTTAGTCGCACGCGTGCTTCGAGAACTCAAAATTCCACTTTCAATTTCGCACCAGATACTGCCCGAGTTCCGGGAATATGAAAGGCTCTCCACCACTACTATCAATGCTTATCTGATGCCTCGCATAGGGGCTTATCTGGCCAGGCTGGAGAGAGAAGCTGTCACCAGGTTTTCTTTGAAAGCCAATACATACAAAGGCAGTAGAAGACAACCAGGCGTTCGCGTGTTTGTGATGGAGTCGAGCGGCGGTATCACCACCGCCCGTCATGCTGCCCGGGAACCCATACGAACCATCCTTTCGGGCCCCGCCGGAGGTGTTGCGGCGGCCGTCCGCCTTGCTGAAAGCCTCGGAATCCGCCACGCCATCAGTTTTGATATGGGCGGCACATCAACTGATGTCTGCCTGTTCGAGGGCCGGGCACGCATCACCAATGAATCGACGCTCGGAGGACTCCCCGTCGCGGTTCCCGTCATCGATGTCCATTCCGTTGGCGCGGGCGGTGGATCCATCGCCCGCATCGACCCCGGCGGTGCCCTTCGCGTTGGACCGGAAAGCGCTGGATCAAAACCTGGTCCGATCTGCTACGAGCGTGGTGGACACCAGCCAACAGTGACAGACGCCAATCTCATACTGGGAAGGATTGATCCAGACCATTTCCTTGGGGGCACGTACCATCTGGACACCCAAGCAACTGAGCAAGCTTTCAATAAGTTCATTCAGGCTTACAAAACTGAAGCGCTTGCTGTCAGGGTCGGCTTGTCTAGCCCGATTGACCTTGCGAGCGGAATTATCGCCGTGGCCAACGCCAATATGGAACGTGCTTTGCGCCTGATTTCCGTTGAGCGCGGACACGACCCTCGCGATTTCACCATGATAGCCTTTGGCGGGGCCGGTGGGTTGCAGGCTGCAGAACTTGCTCGCGCGCTGAGTGCGTCGGGGGTGATAATT
>JBJKQZ010000557.1:0-10231 GCA_046704865.1 Terriglobia bacterium | reverse complement strand
CTCTTCAACCACTTGTTCTGCGGGCAGGCCATTCCACTGCCGGCCATAGACCCCGGCATTGGTGCAATACGAGCAGTTGAACGGGCATGCCAGGCTGGAAGTGTACATGGCCCAACGCCTGCCACAGAGCCGCTCATAGGCGTCAAAGTTCGCAAGTTCATAAGCCTTGGGTGGCATTTCCGCGAGTTTCTGCAGGGGCCTTGGTGGGTTCAAAATCAGCTTTCCGTCCTGCTTGAAGCCTACGCCCTCGACGCCCTCAAGCGAATCCCCACCTTCCAGGCGCCTCACCAGTTCGAGCATCGTGGCTTCACCCTGACCGCGAACCACAATGTCCACAAATTCCGCTTCAAGAGTCTGCAGAGCCAGCAAGGAAGGATGCCAGCCGCCTAGAATGATGGGGAAAGTCTCGTCCCATTCTTTTACTGCCCGTCCGATCTCTGCTGTCTCGCGAATCATGGGACCAGTAACAAGAGATATGCCAAGGCAGAGAGCGTCCTTAACCTCTTCAAGGACCCGCTGCTTCAAATTGGGAGTAATGGTGGAGTCGATCAAGACAACTTTGTATCCTGCCCTGAGCAGAGGAGTCGAGACCGCGAGGATTCCGAGCGGAGCCGTTGCTTCGCTGCTTGCAAAAGCCGGGAAGAAGAATACGATTTTCTTGGAACCCTTCACCGTGCCGTCTCCCATTAAATTGGAAATCCCGGTTTCTGGCCGGTATGGTCGAAGAATACCAGTGGGCAGCGCATGCCCGTGTCATGGCACAATCCCTTTATTGCAAACAAATTGTCAAAACGCCGCATGGCTGCTGAGCCCTACAGAGTCAGAATTGGATGGCAATGCTTCCCTTGATGCAGAAGGAATCAACGGGCAGAGGGCTGCGAAGCTGAGCAAGATCAAACCGAGCGAGTGTCCGTAAGTGTATTCGAAAAGTCCGGCGCCCAGATAACCAGTGAGGGCCAGGATAGCAGTCCGTGAAGCAAATACTTCTTCCCGGCCTCGAGCTGATCTCGAGGCTTTCAGGAGATCACGGTACAGCGCGGCGACGAACAGGAAAGCGGCAAGTACGACGGGTATTCCGAATTCGGCAGCCAGTTCGACCGTATTGTTATGCAGGTGGCCGTGATACGCGGGCACGGGATCTTGGGGTGAAAGATAGGACGTATAAAGCTTGTCGATACGTCCTGGGCCGACTCCTACGAGCGGATGCTCCTCGATCATTTTCCACCCGACCCGCAGCATTTCAATGCGTTCCAGATTCGAATAGTAGGACGGCCTGATCGACTGAGTTATACGCTCACGAACGGGCAGGGGTACGAGGAAAAACAGGATCATTGGCAGGACGGGCAGTCCCCAAATCCATTTCGACCGGCGCCAAATTAATTCGACGCCAAGCATAAGCAGACATGTAATCCACGCCATTCGCGTGAGGCTCACGATAATCGCAGCCCCATTTATGGCCACGACTGGCCACCATCGGCTCCTCTCTTCGGGATACAACGACCAGAAGCTGAGCAAGCTCGCTACCACCAGAATTTCCACCGTTCCATAAACCATCCAGTGGTTGAGCAAACCCCCAGAGCGGAGATAGAGGCCAACGTCGCCGCCGGCTGCAAGTTCGCGGCGATAGTAGAAAAGGCGGGAAACAAAATCTCCCATCAGGACCAGGGAGCTGAGACTCGCCGAAAGGAATATTCCCTGCCAGACAATAAGTCGGTCCGCGCCTGTGTTAACAGCGGGCAAGACCAGGAACAATGCGGCGAGCAGGAACAGATGGCGAATTTCACCCCGGCCAAGGGAGGGCTCGGGCGATAGCCGCCAGACGATGATTTCGATGCCTGCCCACAATCCCCAAAAGGCAAAGACGCGCGGAAATCGAAGCCGGTCCTCACTGCGAGCCAGCCGTACGATGCGAGCCAGCAGTGCAATTGCGAGGAAGAATTCGGAAACTGCGATGGAAACTGGAACTGCCCAGAGTCCCAGTATCAGCATGGCCGAGTCACAACGAGCAGACGCTACGAGCTTCCAGAATCGCGTGTGCTCATCCGGCGTGATCGCCCGCTGCAAGTCCGAGGATACTGGCACAATGGAGCTCCTCAAGCGAACCTCAATACATTTGCCGCATCAGATCGAATCCGATGAAGAGACCACTCGGCGTGTCAGCCGAAGGGTCGCCCAAAAACGTTGCGCGGGTTCCGGCCCGCTGTGACACAACCGTTCCGGGGCTGTTCGAAAAGCCCAGCGTGAAGGCATGTCGCCATAACCGCTTTTGGATTCCAAAGGCATACGCGGGGCGGTGAATCCCAAGTGCCCGGCCATTAACAAGCGTCGGTATAACCTCAGCGATCACTGCTACAGTTGGTCGAATGTCAAAAGCCCCTCCAAAGCCCAGTGAAAAGCTATTGATGCCGGGGAGATCGGGCGGACGGTCTTCCAGGATTGGGTCCGCTATCAATCTGCGATTCTGAAAGGACAGGGTGGGCACCAAGTAGAATTGTGTGCGGCCAAAAAGACTGCGCGAAAAGATTCCCTCGATATTGGTGGTGAAATTCTTCGAGAAGTTATTCTGCCCGTCCACTGAGAACCGGAACGTTGCATTCAGCGGATATCCACCGTGCTCATCCAAAATATGGTAAGCAGCCATGAGTTCAACAGGCCGGCCAATGACACTCGGAGAGCGATAGGCACTGACGGACAATTTGTCGGTGACACCATATCGAAAACCGAATGATGAAACCGAAAAACCGTCGAGGCCATCCAGGACGGCGCCCCTGGCCTTTCCACTGAACGCAGTGTCGAAGGCGAAGCGGTGCGTAAAGTTCACATAAACACCGTGCCGATCCAACCGCCGTCCCGTCGGCAGGCTGAATAGATAGTCATCGGCAGGGGTGTAGATGCTTGCGTTTTCTTTGGCCGCGTTAGCGGCTGCGCGCTGAGGTGCGGGATCTCCTGATCCAAGGGATTTGACGAAAGAACCCACGGCCATGATTTCATCGTTCGAAAGCTTGCCCTCCCATCCTGGCATCAGAGTTCCTTTCTTGCCGTGCTTGATGGTGTTGATGATCGTCTCTCTTGTCAGGCTTGCCTGGACTTCGGGACTTGTGAAATCAGGTGTGCCGAGGGCCTTCATCCCTTTCCCATCTTTGCCATGGCACACCGAGCATTTCTCGACAAAAATGTTCGCCCCGTGTTGCGTGCTTTGTGAAGTAGCGTCAACCAGCGCTGTTTCCCGCAAATGCGGATCTGCAATCGAGTGGGAGGATTGAACCTCGCGGATGATGCGGCTCTTTAGATCAACAACGTAATTCTTCCCATTTCGATGAACAATGATGGAGGAAGAGGATCCATCAATGAATTGGACTCCGAGGGCATCAGCCCTTGAGGAGTCCCAACCCGGACCTGCCTTGATCGAGACGTCAGGTTTCGCGGTATTCGCAGGGGGCAGGCCTTTCTCCGCTTGAAGCCGTGTGGGCGCCAACCACAGGAGTCCGGCCGCTGCCAGGTAAATGATGAATGATTTACTCAGGACGCCGATCTTGTTCGGGTACCGTCCAGACTGATGTGTGCTGACATCGAGTTTTTGCATGTGTCCTCTCCTCTTGTTGGTACTCCGTAAGAGTTATCACGCGTAAAGAGAAGAGTCGTCAGGCAGGTGTAGTGAGTTTGTAAAGGTTGTGTTAGTCTCTCTGGAGAGGCACAGGGGAATTCGGCGGGTCGATCATACGGGGAGACCCATTTGCCACAATCAAAGACAGAAGGTGTGCGTCAATAGAGATTGGGTTCAAACCTTTATGGAAAAGATCCTGATTATTGAGGACGACCGCTCACTTTACAAGGCGTTGAAAATCGCCTTTGAGGCTGAAGGCTATGGGATAGAATTTGCCTCGGATGGCGAGGCGGGCCTCCAGGCATTCCGGAACTCACCACCCGCGATGGTGGTCCTGGATCTAAAGCTTCCCAAAATCCACGGGCGTGAAGTTTGCCGCACCATCAGGGCAGAAGCGCCGAACCTTCCAGTGATTGTGCTCAGCGCTTCGGCCGACGAGGTGGACAAGGTGCTGCTACTTGAAATGGGGGCGGATGATTACGTCACAAAACCGTTTAGCCCCAAGGAACTGTTGGCACGTGTGCACACTATTTCACGCCGGGTGCGGGGGCCTAAGCCAATCGACCAGTATGCTTTTGACGACGTGAGCGTCGATTTTGCCAAGATGGAGTTGACCCGGGCAGGCGACAAGATTCCCCTCACGCCACAGGAATTCAAAATCCTGAAATACTTCGTGCGAAATCCCGAACGCGTCTTATCGCGGGATGAGTTGCTGAACCATGTGTGGGGTTATGATTGCTATCCCTCAACGCGGACCGTGGATAATCACATCATGAAGCTCCGGCAAAAACTGGAAAAGGAACCCATGAATCCAACCCATTTCAAAACGGTTCACGGTGCCGGATACAAATTTGTGCCCTGAGGACATGACGTCGTCCGGGACTACCGAATTGTTGTTGCAAGCGGAGTGAATAGCGCGGAGAGGCGCGATGGTCAAGATTCATTTGCGGACCAAGTTTCTGGTTTCGCTGATATTCACGACCACAGCCCTCACCTTCGCTTTGTTGTACATTGTGCGGTCCTACCTGCGAAAACATGCTCGTCAGGAGATTCATCAGGCGCTTTCCAGTTCCGTATTGACTTTCCAGCACTTTGAACAACAACGCCAGACAACTCTGGCCCAATCAGCGGTAGTCATGGCCGACCTTCCCGGTCTTCGAGCGTTGATGACCACCCATCACCAACCGACAATCCAGGACGCATCGACCGGTTTGTGGAAACTTGCGGGATGTGACCTGTTTCTCCTTGCCGACCGGTCTGCGAAGGTGATGGCTCTCCACACTTCGTCTTCCGGGTTCAATCGAGATTCCGCGCAGGAGTCACTCGCCCACACCCTTCGCACCGAGCAGAGTCGGGACTGGTGGTTTGGTGGCGGGCATCTCTATGAGGTTTTTCTGCAACCGATCTATTTCGGTTCTCCGCTTGACAACAATTTGATCGGAGTGCTGGCCATGGGATTTGAGGTGGACGAACATCTGGCGGCAGTCGTAGCCCAAATCGCTTCCAGCCAGGTTGCCTTCCGTTATGGGAACAATGTTGTCGTCAGTACGCTTTCGGCGGACCAGAAGGCGGAGTTGCCTTCGCATCGGGCGCTATTTTCCACGCCGACGTCTCTTGCCCCTGCGGAAATACAGTTGGGCGGGGAGCACTTTCTTGAAACCACCCTGGAACTTGCTCCCAAGGGAACTCAGCCGGTCAGCCTCACTGTGCTGAAATCATTTGACGCTGCGACCCTCTTTTTGGAGGATCTGAACCGGGTGCTACTCGCTGTAGGATTCGTGGCGGTCCTGGCGGGGACTGTGCTGATTTTCCTGATCTCCCATACTTTCACCCGCCCACTGGCAAACCTGGTCGCCGGTGTCCAGGCCCTCGGGAAAGGGGACTTCAATTTTCCCTTGAGTGTCCGAAGTAACGATGAATTGGGGGAGGTGACGAACGCCTTTGAAGGAATGAGGAAGTCCCTCCAGAAGAGTCAGCAGGACCTGCTCCACGCAGAGCGCCTGGCCACGATCGGCCGGACAGCAAGCTCGATATCACACGACTTGCGCCATCCCTTGACGGCTGTTCTGGCCTACGCCGAGCTCCTTTCGGAAAGCAATGGAGACGACAGGCGGCGAAAGGACCTCTACCGGGAGATTCGTTCGGCGGTCGACAGAATGACCGAACTGATTTCTTCCCTGCTGGAATTCTCAAAAGCGCCGGAGTCGCTCCAACTTTCCCACGGCGACCTTTTCGATGCGCTTCAGCGGGCCGTGGAGACCGTCCAACTCCGTGCCGAATTCAGCAGGATCCAGATCGGAATGACGCATGAAGGACCCACTGATGGATGGTTCGATTTCAAAAAGCTCGATCGAGCGTTCCACAACCTCTTGCAGAATGCCTGCGAAGCGGCGCCGCCTGATACTGGCGAAATCACCGTGCGGGCGACCAGAATTAATGACATTGTAGAGATTTCTGTCGTTGATAACGGCCCCGGCATCCCGGAATCCATTCGAGATGAAGCCTTCCAGCCTTTCGTTACTTACGGGAAGAATGCCGGAACCGGACTCGGGCTTGCCGTTGCTCAGAAGATTGCCCGTGACCATGGCGGGGATGTGAAGATTCACTCCACCGGCCCGTCTGGAACCACCATCACACTCGTGCTCCCAATAACGCGTCCTTCAAAATTACCGGCAGCCTGACACTCCTTCCGCCTCGCAGGAATGCTCGCCAACCAAATCCTCTCTCGATTCCAAATTTTTACAAATTCACCACAGCCCCCTGACACATTCAGATTTATCGCGGTGGTACGTTTGGTATCGAACGATACGAACAGCGTTTCCTGGATTTAAGTGACACAGGACTAACCCGCAGATGAGTCGAGTGCGCTGAGGGGATTAGCACAATGACGACAATTTCCCCGGGGGACTTCTTAAAGACGAGAGCCTTGACTCCCCTCGAAGGCCGGTTTTTGGCGGCAGGAGTGCAATTGCTGATCATGACGAATTTTGAGCCAATCCTCACTTTGGCACAGGAATCCTTCGAAGAGAGTATCCCTTCACACCGCGAAGAAATGAAAGAGGTTCGGCTCCGTCTTTGGGTTGACAGCTCATCGCATTCGGGCATGACCACGTCCAAACCCTTTTTCCGCGGCTTGGACCATCTGGTGTTTGCGGGATTCGACACTCGCAACTCGCTTCTGATCAACCTGCGAGAGTATTGCGGGCTAGGCCGCTTCACACTTGAGCTGGCTTCCGACGCAAAGTTTTGGGAAACACTACTGTTCCCGGCCCTTCTCACTATTCTGGGGCCTTCTGTGGGCTTGACCCCCTTGCATTGTGCATGTGTCGCCTGGAAAGGAAGCGGCTTGATGCTTGCTGGCGAGTCTGGCGCTGGGAAGTCCACACTTTCACTGGCTCTCGCACAATCAGGATTCGATTTCCTTTCTGACGATCGAACTCTAATTGGTGAAAAGCAAGGGCGGCTTCTGGCCTGGGCGTTGTCAAAGGAGATGAAACAGCGGATTGAATGCATCAGTCAGTTTCCGATCCTCAGTCAGCTCAAGCCGAAAGGCACATTCAAGCGGGACGATGAGTTTCGGTACGATGCCAGCAAGATCCCTGGCGTCCACTACGTTCGATGTTGCGAACCGCGCTGGCTTGTCTTCCTTGAGCGTCAGCCCCAGCCGACCTTTTCGCTGGCTTACATGTCACCTGATGAAGCTGCATGGCGATTGGAATGCCAGTTACATCGTGAGATACCGGACGTTCGAGAGAAACAACGGCGGGCAATTGAGAGTCTCGTCGCAGGAAAGTGCTATCGGCTTAAGTACGGGGGTGACTCCAACATCGTTGCAGGTGCGTTGCGTTCCCTGGTCGCAAACGGGTGGAGGGCTGACAAACCACTACGCCGTGCTCCATCGCGGATACTTATACAATCGGCTCCCGGTTGCGATGACCCTCTCCGTCGCTTTTGTTCGACTCCACTTCACTGCGAGGCAAGCCTTATGGGGCGGCGAATCCGTCTCGAAAGCAACGTTCCCGTCGTCCTGAAACGTGCCGCGGGGTTCCTGAATTGCAATGAAACAACAAGCAATGCACCTTCGCAATTCCTCTGGAAAATCGTCGTGGAGCAGGGTGACAGAGTTAAGGCCATCTGGCCCCCAATGACTGCATTTTCGAATGGTGGCATGCGTTACATCAATCTCGGCCAACGCAGTTTTATCGCGGTGGACCACCGGTCACGGCAGGCGGTTGGAGTAATTCCCGACTATCTTGCCGACGATGAGGCAGGATTCGCCAGTGTTTTCCTTGCCAGCATGTTTTACCTCACCGCTCCTGCGCTTGGACTCGTTGCTATTTCCGCCGCATGCGTAGCAACGGAGGGACGAGGCCTTCTTCTTTTTGGCTCCCCGCGCAGCGGCAAGACCACTGCAAGCTATCGGAGCATCAGCCTGGGGCTGGAATTCTACGCCGACCAAGCCCTGTTCATGGAAAGCAAGGATGGCAGCTTGCGTGGCTGGGGAGATTTTTGGCCGGCTGCTTTTCGTGAAGATGCAGCAAAGTTTCTTTCGGAGCTTGCCCACCAATCGCAGCCCCTTGTCTATTTTGACCGGACGTTCTTGTGCGTAGCGAAGAATCCCACACGTCCATCGGGCGATCGGAGTGTGATTCCTGTCGGCTGCATTTTCCTCCATCCTCAGGCTGGGGCATCCCCAAAGCTGGACCGTCTCCGCCAGCGCGATCTGACTGGACGTCTTGCCGCGTTTGTTCCCTTTGTGGAGAACACCGGATCCAGCTTTGAACGTGACGAAGTCTTCAAGTCGCTCAACCGTTTGCCGGCCTACACCGTGACCTATGGAAGTGACACTTCGGAAGCTGCGGTTTTTTTTCGCAGCATTTTGGGTACACATCATCCGATGGAGGATCAACCGTGAGTCGATCCCTGCGCCAGGCGGTGATTGCTGAGCTTGCTGCCACGAATGGCCATCCATTCGATTTCAACTTTTGGCATACCTTCAATGATGCTGAATGGAACCACGCCCTAAACTGGCTCGACTTGAGCGGACTGGTACTCTACTTCTGGCAAAAGATGAAACATGTCAACGCAGAGAAGCACCTCCCAGCCCATGTGCAGTTACGCCTGGCAAGGTGCTATGAGGAAAACTGCCGGCGTGTTGAGTCCATCAGGCAGGAATCCGCTGCCCTGAACAAGCTGTTCGATGGTGCAGGCGTGCAATACGCCGTCCTAAAGGGCCTCGCCCTGGTGCCCGACTACTGCCCTGACCCAGCACTTCGCGCACAATATGACCACGACTATCTTATCCAGCCGGATAACCTCGCGCGCGCCGAGGCCGTGTTAAAAAGGTCAGGCTACATCCCCAAAGTTACTGGAGAAGACTATCACAATGCCTATGTCAGACCCGTGTCCGAAGCCATTGATTCCCGACAACCCGGGGGACTCTATTCAGCCGGGCTGGAAAGGCCAGTCGAGTTGCACATTGCCCTCTGGGATCCTGCAGGGGAAGGGTTTTCAATTCCACTCCCTAAAGATTTCCTGGCTCGGTTACAGAAACACGCGTGGCAGGGAATCGAGTGCCGGGCTTTAGGTGACGAAGACACCCTTATTTTTCAGGTCCTTCATGCCTTCCGGCACATTCTGCGCAACTGGTGCCGGTTATCGACTTTCCTTGAAATCTCTCATTTCTCGCGGCGGCGGGCACTGGACACGGATTTCTGGTTGCGGTTTCGCGGCCGCATTTCAAACCTGCGTTGGGTACCTGAAGTCTCCGCTGTGGTTTTCAGGCTTGCGCAAACCCTTTTCGGAGGAGTCATTCCAATAGACTTGAGTCAGCAGGTGGATACCAGGTTCACTCTCGTTCTCGACTTGTGGATCAAACGGTATGGGCTCGCCGGGGCGCTTGCAAATTTTCGGGACAGCAAAAACAGCCTGTTCCTCCACCGGGAGTTTGTGGTTGACCGCTCGGCGTGGACAAAAGTTCGGCGTCGTCGATTATTTCCTCTCCGGCGCCCCCATCATCTCCCGAAAGTGTTAACCAACCAGCAGGCTCGCCGTTTGGGCAAGAAGTGGGCGCAGTGTATCCATGGCCTTCAGAGATTCCGGTTCCACGCCTTTTCGGCGGCCTGGTATGCGTGGGAATACCCGCGGTGGCGGGTTCTCCGAAGGATCCGCACTCTTGATGCGCTCAAAGCGGGCAGGAGCGCACCGGAAGCAGTTGACACCGCAGATCGTAATTCGGGTTGGTTTCCAAAATCTGTGGCCGCGAAGCTCAACGACACATGGGCATTCAAGGACTAACTATGTTCAGAGTTCGAGCTTATCTGATCCAGGCTTATTTAATTTGTTTTGATCTGACAGTGATCGCCGCCTGCTACGTCCCGGCCTGGCAGGTCTTCTCGCGTCTTGACACAGGACTTCCATCGAACCCGCTGATAGACGACCGTTTTCTCAAAAGTCTGGTTGTCACCCTGTTGGGCTGGTTCGCATTCTCGCTCTATTTCGGCATGTATCACTCCAGGCGTTTGGGCCGGCCCTTTGCCGATCTCATCATCATTGCCAAGGTCTCGACGGCCAGCATGATTGTTCTTGAGTGTCTTGGCCACCTGCTACCGACGCTTGGACTGCCTC
>JBJKQZ010000556.1:0-3430 GCA_046704865.1 Terriglobia bacterium | reverse complement strand
TTTGGCCCGGCTGACAGAGCTGATGTTTGTGGAAGTCCTGCGGCGCTACATGGAAGAGCTCGCTCCGGGGCAGAAAGGCTGGCTGGCTGCGCTGAGGGATCCCCTTGTCAGCCGCGCCATCACCCTGATGCACGCGGAACCCGCGAGGGCGTGGACCGTGGAAGAACTGGCGCGCGACGCGGGCGTTTCACGCTCAGCTTTGGCCGGCCGGTTTACCGGACTGATCGGAGAGTCGCCCATGCACTACCTGACGAACTGGCGCATCCACCTTGCCAAACAACTGCTCTGCGAAAGTCATCACAGCATGGCGGAAGTAGCCGAGCGTGTGGGCTACGAGTCCGAGTATGCCTTCAACCGCGCCTTCAAGCGCCGGGTCGGCCAGCCTCCCGCAGCCTGGCGGAAAAAAGGCTCAACCCTGCAAGCAGCGCAGTAAGAATCATGGAAATTCCCAGCCGGAGCTCACCCAGGTTGCGCTTCATGCTGCGCGAGCGCGGACGGCAATCCGAAATTTCTTGACAGCAGGATCGCGCTGACCCAGAATAGTGATCGGGTATATTCCAATACACTCAGTTTGCGGACAAACTTAGCTTAGGCAGGCTACCTGCAATCGCACCTGTTAGTCCACCATCAGGGAGGTTGCTATGTTTGCACCAGTCGCTTCCATCCACCAGAAGGCCGGTGGCCTCGCCGTGTTGGTTCGTTCGATTGCGGGCGATCCTATTCCACTGCTTCCAAAGCAGGATGGTTCCCGGAGAGGATTTGCGTTTAAAGCGGTGGGCGCGGAAGCTCGTAAGTTTTTCGAGGGCGGGGAAACAGTCCTCAATCAGCTTTCCCGGCAGCGATGGTTTCATTTGGCGCCGGAAGATGAGAGGTAGACGATGGCGACAATCATTGTGAAGATTGCTTGTGCGGTTTCACTGCTGGTAGGGGCGTTGTGGGTGGCCCCGCCAAGCGTGACGACTTTGCTGAATCTGGTGGTGTGTGTGGGAGCGCTGGCGGTGGCCACGCAGGCGGCGGCGTCCTCAAAGTTCTCGTGGGCGGGCGGGTTTCTTTTGATTTCCGTGCTGTTCAATCCCGTGCAGCCAGTCCCGTTTCCCCGCTCGGTGTTTTTCTGGATGGACCTTGCGAGCGTCGTAGTGTTTATGATTTCGCTGCAGACCCTGAAGGACCATCCGCAGCTCCCTTTTCCATCCTTCCAAAGCCGGAAGCACTGAGGGGCGTTGCGGCGGGACTGTCAGGCCGGAGCTTTCAGTTCCGGGCCGTTCGTGTTGCGGAACGGTGTTGCGGAATGCGCTGTTGCGAATCGCCCTCATGCGCAAGGGAACTGTTGGACGCGCTATTTCGTCTGCGAGGGCCATGCGGAGATTCTTTGTGTTTGGGGCATAGCGTGAGGGACGAGCCGCTGGGGTGAAAGCGATGTGCGCGACGTGGCCCGTCCCTGGTAGTGAACAGATTTATCTGGAATTGGTTTACCCTCCTTACTTTGCCGGCGCGGGCTTTACGGGGATCCGAATTTCTGCAAGCTGAGTGTTTGTTTTGTGGCTCGCCTTGCCATTCAGGATCTTGGTCTCAACCTTCACGCCGTGCGGCATCATGAATTGAGCTGACTCGCCGATATCAGCCAGTTCAAGCGCGCGGACGTATCCGCCTTCGCCATTGCGAACAATTAGCAGATAGTTCTCAGTGGCTTCGGTGTTGCCTCCCGGCACGGAAATGATCCAGCCTCTCGGGCTGCCTTCCTCCTTGCCGGTAATACCTACCCCGCGGACGTCGCCAGCGGTAATATACCCGTAGGACAATGTGTAGTCCCCTGCGGGCAACGTCATCGCCCCCCACTGGGCTTCAAAAGGAAGAGTGAACGTTCCACTGAAATGGGTTGAATTGAGTTCTTGCGCGCTGGCTCTTGCAGCAGCCAGGGCGAAGAACATCATCAAAACCCCGACCGGAATCATAAGCCGTCGAATGGTTTTCATAACACCTCCTGATGTTGTACTGGACGTCCGGCCGGGGACCAACTGAGCCACTCCTTGCTTCCGGCCGGCTTGCACTTTTACCTTGGCTGCCGTGAGAGCCGCGTTTAAGGGTGCGGTCAACTTCATGGCAGGCTGCTGTGTTTCGGACTCGCTTTTAAGCAGCAGACGTGAAACATCGCTCTGCTCGGGTCTGCTACTTTGCACTCAGTTTGATTGGTACGCTAAGAACGGACACACGCGTTTCGGCAGGCTGCGCCGTTCCCTTTGCGCCCTGCTTCTCCGCCACGATCCACGACTCGACTCTCGCGCCCTTCGGCCTAAGGAATTCAGCCGACTCACCGATGGCCGGCAATTCCAACCCGCGGACGTAGGCTTTGTTGCCTTCAAGAACGCACACAAGGCGGTTCTCCGTTCCCTTTACGTCGTTGCGTCCGTTGACGATGATCAGGCCGTGTGGAAGCATGCCTTGCCCGCGAACTTCCACTATTTGGGCGCCAGTGTTGCTCAACCTGCCGTAATACAGGTTGTAATCACCGGGCGGCAGAATCACCGATCCCCATTGGGCCATGAAGGGAAGGGTGAATTCGCCGGCGAAATGGCTTGAAAAGAGGCTTTGCGCTTTTATCCCTGTCGCTGCAAGGCCGAGAAACATCAGCATTGCCGCAACTGAAACCACAAGACCTCGAATCTTTTTCATCGCAGCACCTCCATCTTGCACGTTGCCGCAGGCGGCCGGGGAGGTTTGAGCTGCGGTAAACCTCGAGCTCCGGCCACCATGCAGCAATCGTTGAACTGAGCCCAGTCTCGGGCACTCTGGAATGCGTTTCAATGCACTGCGGGTCATCTGCTGCTCAATTTTGAGTCATCAGTTAAAGCCATGATAATAAATTACTTAGTAAAACATATCACCACCGCGGATGTTTATTGGACAGGCATTCAAGCTGTGGTAAACTGTGGGTATAGGAAATCTGAGATCACCCTTGGGAGGCTCGTCGTGCCGGAAGCCGCCCAATCTTCTTCTTTTCTCCGTTTCGGAGCTTTTGAGCTGGATCTGCGCGCGGGAGAACTCCGCAGACAAGGCCTGAAAATCAAGCTGCAGGAAAAGCCCCTGCGGATCCTGGCCATCCTGGTGGAACACTCCGGCGAAGTAGTTACCCGTGAAGAGTTGCGCGAGCAGCTTTGGCCTGCGGATACCTTTGTCGATTTCGACCACAGCATCAATACGGCCATCAACAAGCTACGTGAGGCGTTGGGCGATTCGGCGGAAAATCCACGGCTGATCGAGACACTGCCGCGCCACGGCTACCGCTTTATCGGTCCCGTGGGGCCCTCAAACGCGGTTCGTCCACCGCCACCTGCACAGGAGCCAAAGGCAACAACGACCGAAGCGGGATTAAGGATTGTCCACACCCCAAAGTCAGGCGATAAAGCACCGAGCGTGGCAGTGCGACTGCCAG
>JBJKQZ010000555.1:0-7320 GCA_046704865.1 Terriglobia bacterium | reverse complement strand
CGTCTTAATACTCCACTTTCACCAGCCACAACCCGCTTGCCGGTGCCGTGGGTCCTGCCCTGCTGCGATCGCGTGCCTCAAGGACGGTGCGAATATCTTCCGGCGCAAGTTTTCCGCTGCCAACCTCCAGCAGCGTCCCCACGATGTTGCGCACCATGTGATGCAGAAATCCCGAGCCGCGTGCCTCATACACCACCAGCGACAGTTGTTTGCGCACCGTAACGCGCGAGTGGAAAATCCGCCGCACGTTGGATTCTGTTTTCCGCGGCTTCTCCCTGAGGGCGGGATCACTTCCCGCAAATGAAGTAAAGTCGTGCTCGCCTTCCAGCAACCGCGCCGCGCGTGCCATGGCGCGGCAATCGAGGGGATAGGGATGATGATGCACGTAGCGGGCGAGGAACGGCGGGCAAATTGCCGACTGCAAAATCCGGTAGCGGTAAGTTTTGGCAACAGCGCTGTAGCGGGCGTGGAATTCCGCGGGAACTTCCTCCGCGCCGCGCACCCGGATTGAAACCGGCAGAACGTCGTTAAGAGCTTTCAGCAGGCTCGGGCATGGAATCGGGCAAGCTGTTCTGAAATTCGCCACTTGCCCGGCGGCATGGACGCCGGTGTCCGTCCGGCCTGAAGCGTAAACCGTAACGGCCCCGCCCGTTATTTTAGCGAGCCGCATTTCCAGCGTTTCCTGGACGGTTGGCGACTGCGGTTGGCGCTGCCAGCCGTGGAAATCCGTGCCGTCATAAGCAATGGTCAGACGAATATTCCGCATCTTTTCAGAAGGTATTGCCCCTGGGCTATTATTCGCAACTGGTTGCCTTGAAGGCTAATATGCAATTGCTAGAGGTGAAACAGCCGATGGCCGCTCAAATTCTCCGTCCGGCCATCCTCGACAGCCCCTAATTACTTCAGTATCATCCGATACCAAGCAGAGTTAAAAATTGCGCAAAAACTTGCATTATTTACTTGACAGTAACTAAATAAAGGATTACTTATAAGTAAACACAGGGTCGTGCTTTGATCAAGGGAGGGAACAGTTGACCGATGCCTGGCAACCCAGAATTGCACTGCGGTATCCCTCTCAAATCTTGCTAACGGCGCACCGCTGGCGCCTTTCAAATGATTTTGCAAGCGGTTTGGTCCGGTCGCAAAACGGCCAGACCGACGAGGACCCCCTCCCGCGGCGGACGGAACAATAGTTCCGTCCGCTGCACCTCGTTTCACGCCACTAGTGCAAGCCCAATCCATCACAACGGATCCGCCCCTGCAAAAAGCGCCAGGGGAGATTTCCTTTTCGTGCCACGCCCCCGGCCCTTTGGCCCGCCCGGCCGAATCTCCATGCCTGATAGACGATTATTCCATTTGGCCGGCTGCCAGGAGCCCTCTGGCAGGCGCGGCCCATTGCCAGAACAGCCCTGTGAATGGTAAATTGGCCTACTAGCACAATGCAGACCAATCCTGCTGCGGTGGTAACGGCCTGGCGGTGGCGAAGGTGGCTGATGACCGCAACTGGAGCAGAGAACCACCACTCGACATCATAACAATAACTCGTTTTTGCTCCGTCGAGTTATGAGTTTTCTCCCACCTTTATGAAACTGAATATCTTCTGAGTTCGTATCTATTTTTTTGGGCACGTGAAATGAGCGACTCTATCCATGAGGGAGAGGTTACGAGATGAAACTGCAAAAATCAAACTGGGTTATGGTAATGATGGTTCTCGCGATTTCGTTGCTGGCGGGCGCCGTGCCGCGGGAGCTCCAAGCCCAGCAGGCGGCCTCCGGCCAACAACCGGCCAAGGAAGGCTTCAGTTATGAGGACGGCTCTTCCATTTTCAAAGCTTACTCTTATCCCTATGTGCCCCGCCCGTCACTTGCCAACACCCCGCAGTTGAACCAGTTGATCGAGAACAACAAGCTGGAGCTCTCTCTCAATGCCGCCATCGAGCTGGCTCTCCAGAACAATCTGGACATTGCCGTATCGCGCTACCAGCTCCCACTGGCCCGGCTTGACATCCTCAGAACCAAAGCCGGCAGCGCGGCGAGAGGCGTTTCAGGCGCGGTAGTGTCAAACGCACTGTTTTCGGGCGCCCTCGGCGCAGGAGTGAGCGGTGCAGGCAGCGTTTCCGGCGGTGGTGGCGGGGGGTTCACGGGCGCCGGTGTAACCAGCACCAGCTTTATCGGTCCTGGAGATCCGGTGGCCGGTATGAGTTTTGGATGGAACAACAATTCGACGCCATTGAATTTTGCTTCGCTCACCGGCGTGGGCATTGAAGGCAGCCACACGGCCACTTACAACACTTTCTTCGGAAAGGGATTTTTTACAGGAACCAGTTTTGTGGCAGCCGTGGGCGGCTCACGGAGCAGCACCACCTCGACCACTTCATTATTCAATCCCTCCGTCCCAACAACTCTAACTGTGGGTTTCAATCAGCACCTGTTGAAAGGATTTGGGCGTAGGGCCAATGCAGTGTTTATCAGAATTGCGCGGAACGATCTGAACGTGGCAGACAGTGTTTTTCGCCAGCAGGTCATCACCACCATTACCCAGGTACTGAACGCCTACTACACCCTGCTGGCAGACCGCGACCAGGTCCGTGTGGCGCAATCGGCAATCGATTATTCGCAGCGCCTTGTGGAGGATGACAAAAAGCAGGTGCAGATCGGCACTCTGGCGCCGCTCGATGTGGTGCAGGCGGAATCCACCCTGGCCACCGACCAGCAGAACCTGATCGTCGCCAAGACCACCTATCTGGAACAGCAGGAAGTCCTGAAGACCATGATCTCGAAGCGCGTAACTCCGGAGCTTGCGGGCGTGGAGATCGATGCCACGGATTCTCTGCCTGAGCCCAAGCCCAATGACATTCCTTCTCTCGAACAGGCTGTTACGGAAGCCATCAAGAACCGGCCGGAAATCAAACAGGACGAATTGAACTTGCGGAACCAGGACTACACCATTCAGTCGAATCGCAATGGCCTGCTGCCAACTCTCGACGCCTTTGCAACTTATCAGTCCAACGGACTCGCAGGCGTTCCCTATGCCACCCTTGCTCCCACAGGCCCCGGTGGGCTTGGGGATTCGTTGTCACAGGTCTTCAGCGGAAAGTATCCCAGTTATTCCGTTGGCCTCACTCTCAGCATTCCCATTCGCAACCGTGTCGAACAAGCCAACGCCGCGCAGGCCCAAGTCGAACTGCACGAAATGCAGACAAGCCTCCAGCGCCAGAAGAACGTAATTGAACAGGATGTGCGCAACGCGGAGATTGCTGTTACCCAGGCAAAAGCCCAGATCACCGCGGCCATCAAGGCAAGGGACTACGCCCAGCAGGCCCTGGACGCGGAAATCAAAAAGCTCCATCTTGGCGTTTCAACCACTTTGAACGTCATCCAGTTACAGCAGCAATTTGTGCTGGCGGAAGGCAATCTTGCCAAGGCGCGCCAGGCTTATGCTGCTGCGCTGGTTCAGTTCCATCAGGCGACCGGCACCACGCTTGACGCGCACAACATCGTGCTTACGGACCCGCAGACCGGCGAATACTCCCGGCAGAAGAACATTCCCGGGACGCCGCTGCACCCGACTACCCAGCCCTAATGAGGATTGCACAATAGGGTGCCGGCTTTTGTAGCGCCGGCATCTTGCCGGCCCCGGAAAGGTGCCGCCGGGACGGCGGTGCTACAAACGGGCCCTGTCACCGTATTTCGTAATCCTCATCAGGAACGGCTTTCATCGACTGTGCCGCAGCACCCCGATGGGCCGCGGCACAGCACGGCGGCAATCCGCCTGATCTTACACAAGCTCAAAGTGTGTCCAGCGCTGCCTTTGGACGTGTGCCAGCGCCTTCCTTGCCGGGACTCTGCGCATCCGCAGGCCCCTCCTGCACGCCGAAATTCTCAATAACCCTTTTGCAGTAATGCAGTTAGCGGCAAATTCCCCTTCGTTTCAGGTTGGAATACCGTGCTGCCCCAGGAAGGGTTTCGCCTGGATTTTTGCCCATTCCGCGTTAACTCCGGTGCTTGCACTTGATTTTATCGGGGTTGCAAGTACTTTTTTAGTAACATTAAATCCATATTAGGTGTAAATTATCACTTGTTTAGGGAGCCTGGCCGGCGCCAGTGCTCTGCGACACAATGCGCCCTCACGGTAGTGGACGCAGGATGTATATCCAATTCTTGAAACCTGGTAGGTAGAATATGGAGTTTACAGTGAGCCGATTTTGGGAAAATGCCACGGGCCTTAGAAGTCACGAAGAAGCAGTCGTAATTAAAGGAGGTCGCAAGATGGTCGAAAACGAGCCCACCACTGTGCTGGCAGCTTTTGAGATCCTACTCGAGGAAATGGAAACAGAAATCGAATACATCAATCAGGCTGGAGCGAGAGCTTTCGCCGCCAGGAACTATGAAGCAGCACGGTCCGTTCTTGAGCGTGCAGACCAGGCCACAGCACTGCGCGAAAAAATGGCAGCCATTCGCGCGGAGTGGGAGAAGGTATCTCCGGGAATCACCGCCAATGGAACGGGCGCCAAGAAGAACGGGGCCCACGATCTTACCCGCCTGCAGCGTGGGATTCGCACCCGCGAAACCGCCTATTTCAAGCCGATCTTGATGGTGCTGAACCAGATGGGAGGCGTGGGCGAAATGGCAGATGTTCTGGAGCGCATTCCGAAGGCCATGAAGGGAACCCTGACCGATGTGGACTTTGAGCCGCTGGCGTCCGGTTCTGAAGTGCCGCGCTGGTGGAACGCCGCACAGTGGGCGCACAGTTCCATGGCACAGTTGGGCCTCTTGAAGTCTGACTCGCCTCGCGGCGTCTGGGAGATGACGGAAGCCGGGCACAAGTTGCTCGCCGATTTCGTTTCCTAGCACTGGCCCTGATTCCTTGCAGCCAATCCCCGCACCCGGGCCGCACCCTGCACCGCGTTGCGCTTTCTTATGCAACCCTTTCCGCTGGGTGCGTGCCTCTGCCCCAGTTGCAGCCTATCGCGACTGCCGGATTCGCGGCTCTTTCGCATAAGTGTCCGCGGTATACTGCCGACCCAAAATTTCCGCGCTATTGTTCCAGGAACAACTTCGCAGCCCGCCCCGGCCAATCGCTTTTCGGAACACTGGCCCTCAGCGCGCTCCGCTGGTAATATGGGGGCCGTCTTTTGTGCGGGCCCGATTCACCTCATTCGTGTATCGTGTGGGTGTATTCTTTGCGAGCGTCCCCATTGCCGGTTGGCGGCAGGTCCCGCAGGAGTTCGCGCGTTCGGACCTTTTATTCTTCGGGAGGGCTTCATGCTTTATCTAAAAAGAATTTCCTTGTGGGGCAAACTCTGGATTCTGGCGGCTGCGCTGGTGCTGTCGCAATGCGTTTGCGCGCGTGCGGCCGATCAGGTCAAGATTGCTTCCGGCCAAATTCAGGGCATCACTGAACCCCATTCAGACATCCGCGCATTTCTCGGCATTCCTTTCGCCGCGCCACCGGTCGGCAACCTGCGCTGGCGCGCCCCGCAGCCGGTCAAGCCCTGGGAAGGTGTTCGCAAGACCGTTGCCTTCGGCCCGCGCTGCATGCAGCTCAGGATTTTTTCAGACATGGTCTTCCGCGACAACGGTCCCAGCGAGGATTGCCTCACCGTCAATGTGTGGACTCCCGCAAAGTCCGCCAGTGAGCATCTGCCCGTGATGTTCTGGATTTTTGGCGGCGGCTTCCAGGCCGGTTCAACCTCTGAGGCGCGGCAGGACGGCACCAACCTGGCCAGGAAAGGCGTTGTCGTCGTCAGTTGCAATTACCGCCTCGGAATTTTCGGGTTCTTTTCCGATCCCGCCCTCACCGCGGAATCGCCTCATCACGCTTCCGGCAACTACGGCCTGATGGACCAGATCGCCGCGCTGCGCTGGACCAAAGACAACATTGCGGCGTTTGGCGGCGACCCGGACAACATCACCATCTTTGGCGAATCCGCAGGCTCATTTTCCGTCAGCGCACTGATGGCCTCACCAGTGGCCAAGGGACTTTTCCAGAAAGCCATTGGCGAGAGCGGCGCGTTCTTCGGGGCCGGACCGCAACTGCACGCGGCGCAAACCCTGGCGCAGACTGAAGAGGCCGGCCAGAAGTTTGCAAAGTCCATCGGCGCCACTTCGCTCGCTGAATTGCGCGCCATCCCAGCCGAGAAGCTGATGCAGGAATCAAAGAAGGGACATTTCTGGCCCAACATTGACGGCTACGTCCTTCCTCAGGAACCTGACGCCATTTTCGCCGAAGGCAATCAGAGCCATGTGCCACTGCTGGCGGGCTGGAACAAGTGGGAAAGCGTCGGCAACCTCTACTCCAAAACGGACCCGCCAACGGCAGCAAATCTAATCAAATCCATCAAGCAAAAGTACGGATCGGAAGCCGATGAGGCGCTCAAATACTATCCGCACGCGACGGAAGCGGAAGTGCGGCAATCCACCATTGACCTGGCCAGCGAATTCTTCACCGTCTATGGCACCTGGAAGTGGCTGCAGATGGCCAACAAGACGGGCGGCTCGCCAGTCTATCGTTACCTCTTTACGCGAACGCCGCCGGAGCCTCCGGGCGAAATGGAAGACGGAATTCCCGTCATCAAGGAAGGCGCGCGCCATTCCGCCGAAATCGAATATGTCTTTGGGGCGCTGAAGTGGAAGAAAGCCCCGTGGCAGCCGGTGGATTTTAAAATTTCCGATGCCATGATGACCTACTGGTCAAACTTTGCCCGCAGCGGCGATCCCAACGGTCCGGGACTGCCCCACTGGCCGGTCTATAACTCACAGGACGATTATCAGATCATGGTCCTCGGCCCGGACATCCACTCGCGCCCCGCAACGGGCCAGAAGCGCTTTGAATTTCTGGATTCGTATATCGCCCGCTTCCGGAACAACCAGTAGCAGGATGATTCCGCAGGCGCCGCTTCCCGGCCCCGCGGATTTTCACACTGTCCGAAGCTTGCGGGGCAGCCTTTAAGACCCGGCGCTGCCCTGCAAACTCGCCCGGCAGGATGGAATCTCCTCCTTACCGGCTAAAACTGCCGGCAAGCCCACCGTCCCGTTTCTGCACAAAACCGCCCAGGCGGATTGATCCAAAACATTCATATCTATCGCTAACTCCTTAAAATCAAAAGGCAGAAGTATTTATTTTCACCTTCGTCCCAGGCGTCCCACGCGTCTCATTTCGCACTGCTATGCTTGAAGTGCCGTTGTTCCAGCGCTGTCACGCGCGGCATCCGATGCCCCGCATTCGGCCAGCCGGAACCCTGATCGCTGGTGACAGGTTGCTGAAGAAAACTACCGACCTGTCATCCTGAGCGCAGCGAAGGATCTGCTTGATTTCCGT
>JBJKQZ010000554.1:0-3387 GCA_046704865.1 Terriglobia bacterium | reverse complement strand
CCGCTATTCTGTTCGGAGACGTGAACCCGGCAGGAAAATTACCGCTGACGTTCCCTCGTAGCGCGGACAAGATTCCCACCAGCAGTCCGCAGCAGTGGCCGGGCGTGAATGGAATTTCCACTTACAGTGAAAAGCTGGACGTCGGTTACCGGTGGTATGACGCGACTGCAACCGACCCACTGTTTCCGTTTGGGTTCGGCTTGTCGTACACAACTTTTCGGCTGAGCCATCTGGAGATCACACCCGCCAGAATGAATACGACTCCCGGACCGATTCAGGGGACTGTAGAGGTCACAAACACCGGGCACCGGGCGGGCGCCGAGGTGGTGGAGGCTTATGTTGGCCAGCCCTCTCGGAATGGCGAACCACCTCACCAGTTATGCGCTTTTGCAAAGGTTTTCCTGAAGCCCGGCGAAACCAGGCGTGTGCACCTGACGATTGCCCCGCGGGCGCTTGCCTACTATGACGTCACAGCGCGCCGCTGGACGGCGGCGGCCGGGAGGTACCGGATCCTGGTTGGGACATCATCCCGCGACTTGCCGCTGCAGCGCGATGTCACAATAGCGGATGGCGCTAATTGAGGATGCCAACGCCGTGAATGCGGCTGCATCCGCATCCGGAAACCTGGAAACTCTGATCCTTGAATTCAGCCCGAAAAACAGCAAATGCAGCTTCCTCATTGAAGGGTGCGCGGTCGTTTGACATCCGCCGGGCGGGTGACGTAGAGTACCTTCTTCCCGCAGGTAATGTCGATTGCATGTCGCCTTGTTCCAGTCCTCGGGCGGAGCTTCTCAACCGACATCTGCTGGATAAGAGGAAGGGGATCCGTGGCAGGATGAATCTGGCGAGGATCGTTTTCCAGGCATCCTGGCTTCCTGTTTCAACGGGACCTCAAATCTGACCGGATTTCCCAACTTTCCTCTGGTTTTACATAGGCTGTTCCATAGGAGGAATCGAATGTCCACACCCAATGAAGCTAAGGCGTCCGCGCTTTCATCGGCGCGGCCTGCCGGGAGGATTTTTAACTTCAGCCCCGGACCGGCAATGCTTCCTGAAGAAGTGATGATCCGTGTTCAGGAAGAACTCCTGAATTATGGCGGAATTGGCGCGTCAATCCTTGAGATCAGCCATCGGTCCAAAGACTTTGTTGCTGTGGTTGAGGAGGCGGTAGCGCTGTTCCGTGAGCTCGTATCGCTTCCGCAAAACTACGCGGTGCTTTTTGTGCACGGCGGGGCTCGAATGCAGTTTTCCGCGATTCCCATGAACCTGATTGGGTTGAAGCCCGCGCACCGCGCGGCCTACGTGGAAACAGGAGTATTTTCCGCCACTGCAATTAAAGATGCTGGTCCTTATGGCACCATTGACATTGTAGCCAGCGGCCGAAGCGAAAAGTTTGTTCGCATCCCGGATCTGGATATAAGTCGAGTGCCAGCAGATACTTCTTATCTGCACATCACTACGAACAACACGGCCTACGGAACCCGGTGGAACAAGTTTCCCGAGACGGGTGACATGCCCCTGGTGGTAGACACGACTTCAGAAATCCTGTCACGCGTGATGGACTATTCACGATTTGGGCTGGTTTATGCGAGCCTTCAAAAAAACCTGGGACCTGGCGGGACCGCCATTGTGGTCATCCGTAAAGACCTCCTCGGGCACGCCCTTCCTATGACGCCGCCCTTGTTGGACTATGCCACCGTGGAGAAGGGCCAGTCGCTGGTTAACACGCCGAGCAATTTCAACATTTACTTTACGCGCGAGGTGTTGCGTTGGATCAAGGCCCAGGGTGGCGTGAAGGAAATTGAGCGCCGCAACAATCAGAAAGCCCAACTCCTCTACGACGTTCTTGACCATTCGACCTTTTACAAGCCGTACGTAGACAAGGCGCACCGTTCGACGATGAATGTGACTTTCGATCTGCCCACTCCCGAAGCGCTCGAAGCGTTTCTAAAGCAGGCCGGCAAGCAGGGCCTCTATTCGCTGAAGGGTTATCGGGATGTCGGAGGAGTGCGGGCTTCGATTTACAACGGGATGCCGCTTGAGGGTGTGGAGGCGCTCGTTTCGTTTATGAAAGATTTTGAACGGAGTCAGGGATGACTCCTGAGGTGGAAATCAGTGGGAAAACGGGATACTGACAAGGAGGTTTGAACCGGCGCAGGGCTACAACTGATCTTGGCGCGGCGAACGAGATGAAAATTTTGGTTGCCGATGATGTTTCCCAGAAGGCGCTGGAAGTGCTGCAATCGGAAAGTGCCTGGAATGTGCTTTTCCTGCCGAAACGGAAGGATCTCACGCTGACCGAAGAAGTTGTGGACGCCGATGCGCTGGTGGTTCGGAGCGCGACAAAAGTAACTGCAGACCTGCTGGAACACGCTAAATCGCTGCGGGTTGTAGGCCGGGCCGGCGTGGGCGTTGACAATGTGGACCTGGAAGCTGCCACCCGGCACGGCGTAGTAGTGATGAACACTCCGGGCGGCAGCGCAACCAGCGTTGCGGAACAGGCTGTGGGTTTATTGGTATCTCTGGCCCGCCGCATCCCCCAGGCCGACGCTTCCATGAAGCGCGGCGCCTGGGAAAAGAAGAAATTGACCGGCACGGAACTGCGCGGCAAGACTCTGGGACTGGTTGGGCTGGGACGAATTGGAAGTGAAGTGGCGCGGCTGGCCCGAGCGTTTGAAATGGACGTTGTCGCGTACGACCCGTACGTGCCTGTACGCCTGGCCCAGGAACAGGGTGTGAAACTCATGAAGCTTGACGAACTGCTGGCGTCGAGCGACTTTATCAGCCTGCATACCGCGGCCACTCCGGAAACGCATCACCTCATAAACGCTGAAACGCTCGAAAAAATGAAGGTCGGCGTTCGCATCATCAACTGTGCCCGCGGTGAATTGATCAAAGAAGCTGACCTTCTCAACGCTTTAGAGAGCGGACACATTGCCGGGGCGGCACTCGACGTTTTTGAAAAGGAGCCACCCACGGGCTCCAGACTGGTGGCGCATCCCAACGTCATTGCCACGCCGCACATCGCCGGTTCGACCGACGAGGCAATGGAGATTGTGGGCATCAGCATCGCAGAGCAGATCAGGGATTACTTGCGGCTAGGCGTTCCTCGGAATGCCGTTAACATGCCGGCAATTTCTCCCGAGGAATACAAGAAGCTTGAGCCTTACATTCAGCTAGGCGAGAAGCTCGGCGCTTTTGTGGCCCAGATTGCGGGTGAGCGGCTGGAAGAAGTGAAGATCAGCTACGATGGCGGATTGGCAGAACTTAACACTCATCTGGTGAAGAATGCGGTACTGAAGGGAGTTCTACGGAAGCCGCTGCTGGGTGAGATCAACCTGATCAATGCCGCAGGTCTGGCGCAGGAGCGGGGAATTGAGGTCGTCG
>JBJKQZ010000553.1:0-3814 GCA_046704865.1 Terriglobia bacterium | reverse complement strand
CCGCAACACCGCTCAATGGGCAGATGTTACTTTGCTCGAAGGAGGAGCACGGGGACACTGATTCTATGCTGGACACGCGGCGCGGTTGTGCCCAAGAGCAGGTCCTTTACAAACCGGTGCCCATGGGTGCTCATGGCCACCAGGTCGCATCCCTCCTGCTGAACCCATTTGACGATTTCGCTCGCCGGATCGCCATAGGCAAGCGCCGCCTCGGCAGGGACCCCTTCTGACTGAAATTCCCCACGAACCTTTTCCAGGTAAGCCTTGTCTTCTGCCACTTCAGGGCTCACAGCGTCCGGACCGTACATGCGCGCCGCCCAGCCGTCGGCAACGTGCAGAAGCACAACCCGGCTGCGCATAATTTGGGCCAGGGCCTTGACGTGCTCGATGATGGCACGGTCGCTGGGCGTTGTGTCCAGGGTTACGAGAATCTTGTTGTACATTGCAGCATCTCCCGCCGGGCGGGGCCTCGCACTCGTGTGTTAATGGCCGGCAATCACCATCCAGGCGCTTCTCAGCGCGTCCGGAAGGCCGTAGAGGTCCATGGCGGTAATCAACAGGGCGCTGCCCCATCCGGTGAGCATCAGGAACCAGCCGTTCCGCCACTTACCCATGCGCTTGCGGGAACTTGTGAAGTGTAACAAAGGAAACATGGCAAAAGGAAGCTGCAATGCCAGCACCACCTGGCTGAGTATAAGCAGATCAGTGACGCTGCTGTTTCCGCGGATTCCGATGATCACGATCGCCGGGATAATGGCCAGAGTGCGGGTGATAAGCCGCCGCAGCCAGGGCTGAATTCGCCAATGCATGAATCCTTCCATCACAACCTGCCCGGCCAGCGTGCCGGTGATGGTGCTGCTTTGTCCGCTGGCCAGCAGGGCCACGGCAAACAGCGTGCTCGCCAGAGCGGTTCCGAGCAGCGGGGCTAGGGTGAGATAGGCTACCCGGATCCAGTCCGTGTCCGCACTGAACTGAATCAGATGCCCACCCGGAACCAGCACGCTTGACTTACCGAAAAAGACCAGGGCGGCCAGCACCATGATGGCGGCGTTCAAAAGGAAAGCGATGCTTAGTGCTACGGTTGCATCGATGGTGTTGAACAGTATCCCGCTGCGAATGGAGTGGTCATCTTTTTGGAGCTTGCGGCTCTGAACCAGGGCCGAGTGCAGGTAGAGGTTATGAGGCATCACCGTGGCGCCCACAATGCCGATGGCAATCACCACCATACCGCTTTGACCCAATCCAGGTTGGAAGATGGAACTTCCCATTTCCAGGAAACTTGGCCGGGTCTGGGGAAGGACAAAAATTTCGATAAAGTAGCACACCCCCATGGTGGCGACCAGCAGCAGAATCACGGCTTCAATGGTGCGCATCCCGAAGCGTTGCAGGGCCAGCAGGAGCAAAACGTCACACCCCGTGATGATTACCGCCCAAAGCAGCGGAATTCCGAACAGGAGGTTAATCGCCACGGCGCTGCCCAGCACTTCCGCCAGGTCGCAGGCGCCGATGGCGAGTTCACTGAACAGCCAGTTGGGGACGCGGGTCCATTCGGGATACCAATCCCGGCAACATTGAGCAAGGTCCATCCCGGTGACGACGCCCAACCGGGCCGCAATCACCTGCATGAAGATAGCCATCAGGCTTGCCAGCGCAACCACCCACAGCAGCCCGTACTTGAATTCAGCTCCGCCTGCAAGATCTGTGCCCCAGTTGCCTGGATCCATGTACCCCACGCTCACCAGAATCGCCGGGCCCACGAATGCCCACCAGTGCCGCCAAAACCCTGCCTCGTGCGAAGGAACTTCAACAGTGCCATGAAGACCTTCGAGCGACAGGCTGCGGCTGGATGGCGCGGCGGCCCCAGCCGGTGGTCGATTCTTACCGGCGCGGTGGCGTGTGGCAGTTCCGGTTTTGTCCAGTGGAGAACTCATTTTAGCGCAGATTGGAGACGGTTATTTACTACAGATTCAAAGCTAAAATAAACTATAGTTAATACGACTGTTAGCCCGGTGTCAACTGGAAAACCCTGCGCTTCGAGCTTGAAACCGGGTATGATGGTTGCTAGCCGGTTTCGATGGCTGGGTTTGCCGGGGCGGTGGAAAAGGCCATAAACCTAGGTTAACGTCTGGTATGAAACTGACCATATCGAAAGAAGATTACCTGAAAGCCATTGCGGAAGCCGAAGCGGAAGAGGGTGCTGCCATCGCGGCGACAATTGCGCGGTGGCTGGACGTTACGCCTCCTGCAGTGGCGCTGGCCTTGAGACGCCTGAGGCGCGACAAGCTAGCCTTTGTGGACCGCAAGGGCCGAATTACGCTGACGGCTGATGGCAAGAAGATTTCTGACCGGCTGCGCTTCCGTCACCACCTGATTGAACGATTTCTTCATGACATCCTTGGAATGGAGTGGTACAAGATCCACGATGAGGCGGAACGGCTGGAGCACTCCGTTTCCGAGGATCTGGAAAAGAAGTTGATTGAAAAGCTGGGCCGGAACGGGGCCTGTCCGCACGGTAATCAGATCAACAAGAGTGCTGCCGAGCGGCGAAAACTGGGCCTGAGGCAACTTTGGGAAGCCACTCCTGGGTCATCGGTCCGCGTGGACAGCATGCACGAGCGCGACCGCAAGCTGCTGGAATACTTTGACCAGCTGGGAATCCGGCCGGGTGTTCAAATCTACATTTCCCGGCGCAACTATGACGGAACATTGGGCCTTCGCCTGGGCAGGAAATCCATCAGCTTGGGTGAGTCTGCCGCAAGGAAACTTTGGGTCTCTGTCGCCGCAGCCGCACCAAGCCCCTCATAGGCGACGATCACCGCCGCTTTATAAGACGTTCCCTTGAGATTCTTCCAGCTTATTTTCCAGGATTAGCCGAGGGCTGAAATTCCGCAATTTGAGATGCTCGATGCCGACGTTTTCAAGTGCCCGACGGGGCACCAGGCCGACAATCTCACTGCTATCTATCTCACCACCCGCCCGTCGAGCTTCCGCTGCAACAGCGGCAAAAACTGTGCCGATCGACGTGGTCATAAAGTCTGTCAGGTTCATGGAGACCTGCACCAATCCGAGTGCCTTGAGTTCCACGCCGATAGCCTTGACTGCGGCAAGCCCTCCGTCTGAAGCCCGAATTTTCCTGGCAATGGATTTGGCCACGCTGAGGTCGCTGGTGTTCAAATTAATATTGAAGGCAATCAGGAAATTTCGTGCGCCGACAGCGGTGGCTCCGGCCGTCGGGTGTAGATCAGCTTCGCCGAAGTCGGGCCTGCGGTCTGGATTTTCGCGCACTTCCTCGCGCAACTGTTCGAACTGACCGCGCCGAACGTATTCCAGGTTCTTCCTGCGCGGGTCGCGCGCGGCCTCTTCATAAAGGTAGGCGGGAATCCGGAAGCGCTGCCAGGCCTCCTGCGCCACCCAAAAGGCGATCTCAACGCAATTCTTCAGGCTGACGCCTTTGATGGGAATGAAGGGCACAACATCCGTGGCGCCCATGCGCGGGTGCACGCCGCGATGCTCGTTCAAATCGATCAGTTCCGCAGCGCGTCCGATCGCCCGCACGGCCGCTTCGCCCACGCTTTCGCGGCTGCCCACAAAAGTCACCACAGTGCGATTGTGGTCGGCGTCCATCTGTGTGTCCAGCAGGCGCACGTCCGGGCCCGCAAGAATTGCCTGCAGAATTGACTCGATCTCTTCTCTGTCCTCGCCCTCACTGAAATTAGGGACGCATTCCACAATGGTTTTCACACTGAGAATTTAGCACAGAAGCGTTCCACACCGTTCCGGCAATTGCAACATTTTAAAAGTATTATCGTTGCGC
>JBJKQZ010000552.1:0-2645 GCA_046704865.1 Terriglobia bacterium | reverse complement strand
GGCTGCCCACCTCCCACTGGTAAAGCATCTGGAGCGCCAGTTCTCTAGATTTTGTCCGGGAACCCATTGACGGTTTGTTCTTTTTCACGTTCAAGAATGTACCTGGCGAAACTATTCGTCTTTGAATTGAGCCCGGCGCTTTTCCAGGAAAGCCCGCGTTCCTTCTTTCATATCTGTAGTCGCACAGCAGAGCCCAAAAAGGCCGGCTTCCAGCTGCTCACCCTCAGCTTCGGGCATTTCCATCCCGCGATGAATAGCATCCAGTGCGTAGCGGATGGCCACGGGACCGTTGGCCAGAATCTTTTGCATTATACTTTCAGCGGCCGGGATTAACTCAGAGAGTCCCACCACTCGATTGACAAGGCCTATCCTCCAGGCTTCCTGTGCAGTGACAGGCTCGCCCGTGAGAATTATTTCAAGCGCCCGTCCTTTACCCACCAGGCGCGGCAGTCGCTGTGTGCCTGCAAAACCTGGGATAATTCCCAATTTGACTTCCGGCAGACCAAAACGCGCATTTTCTGACGCAACGCGCAGTGTGCAAGCCATTGCTAATTCACAGCCGCCGCCCAATGCAAAGCCGTTCACGGCGGCTATGACGGGTTTGCCGAGGTTCTCGATGGCATTCATCAGGGATTGGCCACGCAGAGCCGTTTTTCGCGCATCTGTCGCCGAGAGTGACGCGAGTTCATTGATATCGGCACCCGCGACAAACGCCTTCTCGCCTGCGCCGGTCACAACCACGCCAGAAACTTCCTGCGTTTGTGCAATCCATTCAAAGCAGTCAGCTAGCTCCAGAATGGCGTTGTGGTTGAGGGCATTCAGCTTTTGCGGCCGATTGACCGTTACAAAGGCGACGCCTGCGCGAACTTCGTGCAGCAGAGTTTCATAATTCATCCAACTCCTCCCGAGCGGCAAACCATTATTTCTGGAAAGACTCTCTGGGATACTATCTTCATGGTCTTTCGTTGTCATCCTGCCAAATCACGAGACGATTGGGCACGCCTTCTACTGAATGAAAGAAGCCACTTTAAAGTGACAGCCACGGTTGCCAAGTCAGGTCCCTTCTATGATAGCAGGAACCGGCTGATAGTCGGCGCATGTTGGGGTTAAGTTGTTTGGAAGCGTGAGAAGAAAACTCTTGACTGTGGTCCGCGACGCACAGTTTCCATGGAGGTTTCAAGGCGGTTGATAACCTCTGTCACTGCATCCGCCGCATCAAATTCCGGACCAATATAAAGATCTGCGACGGTGGCACAAAAATCCCGTGAACTGTCCGGACTCAAATGGTTTCGGCGCAACCGGGCTTGGAGCTTTTCAATGACCACTTTGGACTGCGCAAGTGGAGTATCCGGAAGGCACAATGCAATGGTGTACGGGCCGTACCGGACTGCGATGTCGTTTTGTCGTAAATGGGCTGAAACGTCGCTGCTCAACTGCTGGATGAAGGATTGCATTTCTGCGGCGCCGGACTTCCTGGACAGGACCCCAGCGTTCGCCGGTTCCAACAGGCAGATCGACATAGGCCGGGATTGTTCCTCCGCTCGGGTCGCCTCCGCGAGCAGACAATCAAGGTATGCGCCGCGAGGCAGAAGTCCTGTCTCCTGATCTGTACCCGCCAGGGAACGCACCAGGCGGCGCAGTCGCGTGCTGTTGATTGCAATAGTCACCTGCGATGCAACAGTTCGCGCAAGCAGCTTTTCTCCGACCGTCCAGTTGCGCGGTTCCTGGCATTCTTCAAGCAACAAAAAGCCGGCTATCTGCTCCTTGTCCATTAGTGGAATAGCAAGCATAGAACAAATTCCCAGCATGTAAATCTGGGCACCGACCGGTTCCAGTTGTTCTTCGTCCATAACATTGTTGAACGACCAGCCTTCGGAGTCGAGTGGGAAGTGTTGCGAGAGAAAGGCGCAGATTTTTAAGGCCGCGGCGGGGTCAGAGTGGGCCAGCCGTGGAGTGGCGTACTCGGCTGTGAGGGCCGTGGAATCAAGCGGCCCGGCCGCGATCCAACATCGGCTGGCGCCTACAAGCCGGCAAAGTTGCTCCGCCGCAATACTTAAGACTCGGTCGGGTGTTCCCTGGCGATGAATAATGGCTGTGATGGCCGAAAGCTTCCCAAGTTCTTCCAGTGGCAGATGCAAAGTTGCGGCTTCCGGAACTGTAGAATTTACGGGCACGGGCAGTACGGTCTCGCTGGGTTGGAAATCCGCGAGTTCGTAAAGATCCTTCAGGGACTCGTTTTCATGATGGGCGCCGGGATAGAAACGATCGATCCTTTTCAGTATTTCCTCAAGCTTCGCCGCCACATGATATCGGTGGTACATTTCAGCTTCGACAATTAAATCCTCCAGTGATGCCGGAGATTCCAGTGGTGGCCCTTCGTCGGCTTCGAGGAAAGCGTTTGGGGCCAGTCCACGACCGATGCCAGGGAGAGAAACCCTGCTGGCAATATTGTTGTACCAGGTCTCATCGAGGTGACCTTCAAGATTCAACAGGCGGTCGGAATGTCCGGCCCCGTATGGGTCTACGTCGAGAATGCTTTCCAATGTGTCCGCAGCCTTGTCATACAGTTCTCCCGCTAGGTAAAGATTGAATAAACTTGTCAGCGCCCGCCGCAGATCACCCTCGCGGTTAGCCTCGTTGTAGAG
>JBJKQZ010000551.1:0-3550 GCA_046704865.1 Terriglobia bacterium | reverse complement strand
CGATTTTTTCTCCGGCTCGTGCTTCAATACTTTCCACCTTGTCTTCATGCCATTTAATCATGGCAAGAATCTCCGGATTGATTCGCCGCGCGAATTCGACTAGCGGGTCCGTAGAGGAGTCGACCGCGGCCGTGCCACCTTCAACCAGGGATTTGCGGAAAGCGGCGTCTCCCACTTTGGTTCCCGCAAAAGCCAGGCGGGCCGCTTCTTGCGGAGATTTCCCCTGGAGCGCCGCACGCACGAAAGGATCATCAGGGCCGAGTTCCCTGTTCGCTTCTTCAAGGGAATTGGCAAGCAGCGCCTGCTCCATGGGCAGGTAGAACGGTTCTGACGAAAAGAGCTGAAATTTGAGCGAAGGGAGCTGCGAATCGTGGAAGCCCGGCAGCCTCTCGCCGTCAGGTTTTTTCACCTGCTCCACATACTGGACGATCGTCAGCGCCTCACTGGCCAGTTCCGCACCGCCAATTGCGCGAAAACGATAAGCCTTCAGGTTCCCGGCCATGGCCTTTACGGCAGTAGAGATTTCATCCCAGGCGCTGCCGTATTCTTTTTCCCACTCGGGATTCGCCGCAACGCGTTCGCGGAATTCTTTTTCCTCCTTCTCTTTCTTGGCCATCAGATCAGGATTGCGGAGTCCATTTTCCATTCCGGTGTAGGCTTTGAGAGAGTTCTGGAGGAAGAAGATGCGGCTGGATGCCTGGCGGGCCTGTTCCGGGCCCTGATCGGAATACCGCTCGAGCGTGGCCAGCCGCTGGTTGAGTATCTGGAGGGTGACGGGGAACATTCGATCGCGCAGGAATTGAAGCTGGGCGACGGTATCCTGGCGACCGGTGAAGCCGGGATTTCCCGAAACAAAAACCAGGCTGTTGTCCACGGGGCCCTGCTCATTCCATTTCAGATAGTTTTTGCTTTCGAGCGGCTTGCCATTCTCATAAACGCGGAAAAGCGCGAAATCAAGATCGTACCGGGGATATGTGAAGTTGTCCGGATCGCCTCCGAAGAAAGCGATCTGCTGGGATGGAGCAAATACCAGCCTCACGTCGGTATATTTCTGGTACCGGTACAGCCAGAACTCGCTTCCCTGATAGAGTTGAACCACGTCCGAGCGCAGGCCCGTCGCGGCAAGGCTCTCTCTCTGAATTTTGGCGATTTCAGCCCGCCGGGCCTTCAGGGCGTCCGTGTCAGACATCCCGGGTTTCACGGCCGCAAGCACGCTGGACGTGACATTTTCCATGGACATCAAAACATTTAATTCCAGGTCAGGACATTTCAGCTCTTGCGCCTCGTTGCGCGCATAGAAAACGCCTGCAGCGTAGTTGTGCTCCGGCGTGGACAGCTTTTGAAGCTGAACGAGGGCCACGTGGTGATTGGTCAGCACCAGCCCATGCGGGCTTACGAATGAGCCCGAACCGCCGTCATTGAACCGCACGCTGGAGAGGCGCACATGATTCAGCCACGCTTCAGTCGGCGTGAATCCGTATCGCGCCTTCAGTTGCTTGAGCGGTGGATTGTCAAATGTCCACATGCCTTCATCGCCAAAGATGTGCGTGCCCAGAGCGACGAGCCCCACAACCAGTAACAGGGCGGAGGTTGCGATTTGCCACCGGTGCTGTTTGAATAGAGGCATCTGTTTTCCCCTCTTAACGCAAGTTTTAAGCTATCGGCAAAAGCAGGTCCGGGTGCGCCAGCTGTTGGTGCGCCACGCAGGTATGGAACATGCCGGGAACACGGCTCCTCAGGTCAATCTGCCACCCTGACTTAACGGATCATGCCGCAACCCACCCGGCCGGCTGCCAAAACTACTTGCCCAGCAGTTCAAAATAACGGATGACTGATTCGATGCCGCCATAGAAGTTGGGCAGATGGAACTTCTCATTGGGGGCGTGGAGATTATCGTCCGGCAGGCCAAATCCCATCATGATGCTCGGAATCTTCAGGTGCTGGAGGAAGAGGCCGACAATGGGAATGGACCCTCCGGAGCGCATGTAAACGGTCTTTTTCCTGAAGACGCTTTCCATGGCCTCGGCGGCGTCTGCGATGTAAGGACTGTCCGTCGAGACGACGGAAGCGGGAGCCGTGCTGATCACCCGCACGGTGGTCTTTGTCCCCTTGGGAGTAAACTTCTTGACTGCTGCGATGAACTGGCGGACAACTTCCTTTGGATTCATGTCCGGCACAAGGCGCATGCTGATCTTGGCCGTCCCAACGGCGGGGATCACCGTCTTGGCGCCTTCGCCGACAAACCCGCCGCGGATGCCGTGAACTTCCAATGTGGGACGCGCCCACAGCCGCTCAAGTACACTGAAGTTCTGCTCGCCCGTCAATGCCGTGGAGCCGACTTCTTTCTTGAGGAATGCACTTTCCTTAAAGGGCAGCCGCTTCCAGGCTTCCAGTTCTTTGCGGCTCGGTCGGCGGACCTTGTCATAAAATCCGGGAATCCGGATCTTTCCGTCGGGCCCCTTAAGACGCGCGATAATCTCGGCAAGCGCCTGCATGGGGTTGGGAGCCGCTCCGCCATACATGCCTGAATGCAAATCGTGGCCCGCCCCGCGGGCTTCAACTTCCGTGTAAACCAGGCCGCGCAGCCCCGTGGTGAGAGTAGGCAATCCCGGCGCAAACATTTCAGTGTCACAAACGACAGCCGCATCGGCCTTCAGCCGCTCGCGATGCGCGGCAACGTATTCTTCGATATGCGCGCCGCCGACTTCTTCTTCGCCCTCGATCAGGAACTTGATGTTGATCGGAAGCCGGCCTTCGCTTCTCAAGCAGCATTCCACGGCCTTGAGCAGAATGTAAGTTTGACCCTTGTCATCAGAGGAGCCGCGCGCGAACAGGTCTTCGCCGCGAACGGTGGGTTCGAACGGCGGCGAATTCCATTCGTCCAGCGGATCGGGCGGCTGGACGTCATAGTGGCCATAAAGCAGCAGCGTCGGCTTGCCCGGCGCTTCCAGCCATTCAGCGTAAATCAGCGGATGCTGGCCGGTTTTTCCGTCGATAATTTCCACGCTGTGCATTTCCATGCCGCGCAGTTCATCCGCAATGGACTCTGCGGTGCGGCGAATGTCCGGCACATGCTCCGGCAGGGTGCTGACGCTGGGGATGCTCACCAGGCGCTTTAATCCGTCCAGGAACTGCTCCTTATTGGATTGCAGGTATTCGATGGAACGAGTTGCCACGATCTGCTCCTTGGGAAGGGGTGGCGTAGCCGGAGCATGCGGTCTGCCGGTTGCGCTTTCAGTTAACAACCCAGTCTACACTTCGGTTTTCCCCCCGTCAATTTGGCCCGTTGGCGGGACGGCGACTCGATTCCGCGGCAGCAAGGCCTTCACAAAACGCCGCGGTGCAGCGGAGGCGATTCCGTCAGCGCCGTTCCGCAATAACTCACCAGGTGCGTGCCGTAACAGCCCTGAAAGGCAGGGAAGGGGCTAGGAAAGGGCCGCTCGATTCGTCGTTTTGTGTGAGGTGTGATTTTCTGCTGTTGTTTATTTTCAATAACATGGCCCGCTTCGTTTTCAGGTTCGTTTTTTCCACAGGTACGTGTTTTCAACAA
>JBJKQZ010000550.1:0-2772 GCA_046704865.1 Terriglobia bacterium | reverse complement strand
CCCGCGTTCTGCAGGCAGGGAACGCAGGGGTGGGGTTTTCCCGCTTCGCCAACAAGCCCATTCAAGCTGGGGGCCATCAGTGACGGTTTTTCGCAGGACCTCGGAGAAGCTTTAAAGATTATGACGGGCTACGGCCTCTCATGGGTTGAGAACCGTGCCAACTGGGGAAAATACAACACGGAAGCGACTCCGGAAGAGATCAAGCGAGTGAAGAGCCTGCTGGACCAGCACGGGTTCAGGTGTTCGGTGGTAGACTCGGCTTTCTACAAGTGCGCGCTGCCGGGGACAAAGCCCGTCAGTTCAGAGGGCGATTCGTATGGCTACGCGGGCCAGATGGATCTGCTGAAGCGCGCCGCGGAACGCTGCCATGCCTGGGGCACGGACAAGGTTCGCGGTTTCACTTTTTATCGCGTGGCTGAGCCGGAAAGTCTCTATCCACGAATCTCCGATGAGCTGGCGAAGGCGGCGGAAGTAGCCCGGCAGGAAGGGGTCCGGTTGGTGATTGAAAATGAAGAATCGTGCAATGGCGCAACGGGACATGAGACGGCCGCGATTCTGAAAATGACGCCAGCGCCCAACCTGGGATTCAACTGGGACGTGGGCAACGGGTACACAAAAGGCGAGGTGTCATACCCCGACGGCTACAACGCGCTCGACAAAAGCCGTATCTGGCACATGCATCTGAAAGGGATGCAGTGCGGCCCGGGCACGAAGAAATGCCACGAAACCTTTCCGGACGAGGGCGTGATCAACCTGGTGGGCCAGATGCGCGCGCTCCTGCGCGACCACTATGACGGAAGCATGTCACTCGAATGCGAGTTCAAGGCGCCGGGAATGACCCACCAGCAGACCACCAAGCGCGCCATGCAGGGCCTGCTGCGCGTGGTGAAAAAAGCGTTGGCGTAAGCAGGGCCCTGCCGGCAGGATGCCTGAGGTATGAGCGCTGTTCAGATTTGTCCCAGCCCTCCGTCAACGTTGATTTCAACGCCGGTGATGTACGATGCGTCCTGTGATGCCAGGAACGCCACAGCACCTGCCACTTCCTCAGGCTGGCCGAACCGCTTCATCGGGACTTTTGCCATCACATCCTTCGCGAACTGGTCGATGCCCTCTTTTGACAGGCCAATCCGATCAAAAATTGGGGTCACGATCGGGCCCGGCGCAACGGTGTTCACACGGATGCCGCGCCCGGCCAGTTCCGCCGCTGCAGTGCGCGCCAGCGAGCGCAGCGCGGCTTTGGTTGCCGAGTAGGCGCTGGCTCCCACGGTGCCGGTGCTGTCGGCCACGCTGGTATTCAGGATGATTGATGCGCCGTCATTCAGAAGAGGCAGCGCCTTCTGGATTGTGAAGTACGCACCCTTGATATTGATGTCGAACTGCTCGTCATAAACAGCCTCTGAAGTGTCTGCCAGAGGCACAAATTTTGCGACGCCGGCATTCACAAAGAGCACGTCAATTTTGCCCAGCTTCTGTCCAACCTGCTGATAAAGCCTGTCCAGATCTTCAAGCCGCGATACGTCTGCCTGAATTGCCAGAACGCCGTTTCCGATGGTCTTGACAGCCTCATCCAGCGTCTTCTGGTTGCGGCCGGAAATCGCCACGCGCGCGCCTTCCTCCTGCAACCGCACAGCCGCCGACAGTCCGATTCCGCTGTTGCCCCCTGTCACCACTGCTACTTTTCCTTCCAGTCGTTTCATCGCAGTCTCCTTAGAATTTCCAAAATACCTCGCGGCCATTTCCCGGTTATCGAGCCGCCCCACCGGGCCGCAAGGATTTAGACATTTTGATGAATGTCGAAATAGTTGGTTACAGGAATTCTTTGTTCCGAGCGCAACAGTCTGCCCAGTAGATTCGGTCTGGCGTTAACGCATTGACTTGGCTACACTTTGGAGAGACCCATGGACCGTGCTGAGATTGAGAAAATTTCGAGGGCCCTGGCTGATGAGACCCGCCTGAGAATCTTTGAGGCCATTTCGGCCACCGATCACATGACCTGCGGTGAGATTGTTTCCATGCGGAACATCTCTGCCGCAACAGTATCCCACCATCTCAGGATCCTCAGCGAAGCCGGACTGATCGCCTGCCGCCGTGAGGGCCAGTTCGTTTACAGCGCAGCCGTGCCGGAGACCGTTGAGGCTTATACTCAGGCGCTTGCGAAATTGGCGCGAGGCAAAAAGTCAGTGCGCCGCCGCTGACCTTTTTGCAGGCGCCGCCACGGGACGAAAATCTGCACCAACCGTATTCTTTTTCCAAAGGTTGACCTGATCCGGGGCACAGAGAGATTGATGAAAATCAGAGCGCAAGAAGCAGGAAGTGCGAGCGATTCCGCCTTCCGGCCCACGCATGTGCGTTGGGCGGTGATCGGCATGCTTGCCGTGATCTCAGGCACCACTTACATGGACCGTCTCAACCTGGGGATCGCGGGGAAGTACATCCAGGACCAATACGCCTTCGGCGACCAGACGATGGGCTGGATTCTGAGCGCCTTCGTGCTGGGATATGCGCTTTTCCAGGTTCCGAGCGGATGGGCTGGCGACCGCATCGGCCCTCGGCGCATGCTGACGTTTGCCATTGTCTGGTGGTCCGTTTTTACCGTTATGACCGCGCTCGCTCCGGAGTTCCCGCTGGCCGGCTGGTTTGGCGTTGCGTGGTCATTCGCAATTGTCCGTTTTCTCATCGGCATGGGGGAATCGGCTGCTTATCCGAACTCTGCCAAGATTGTCTCCTATTGGAGCCCGGCAGGAAGCCGTGGCGTGGCTACCAGTGTCTTTA
>JBJKQZ010000549.1:0-2552 GCA_046704865.1 Terriglobia bacterium | reverse complement strand
CGATGGTGCTGGAAAGCTCATGGGGTGGGATCACCTGTCGGATAACGTCTTCCACCCGGTCGCAAAGTGCCGCCGTATCCTCAATGCGTGTCCCGGTGCGCGCTCGCAGGTGCAGTTTGAACTGCCCGCTGTCCACCTGGGGAAAGAAATTTTCCCCAAGCATGGGGAGCAGTAGAAAGGAAGCGAGACAGGCAACGAGAAAGCCCGCGGCAAAGAGGTACCTGTAGCCAAGTACGCCGTCGAGTATGTCACGGTACCACGCACGGAACCGCCCAAACGCAGTTTCAAACTTTGCCTGGAGCCGCACAAAATGGTTTGGGCTGTTCACGCGAATGTGCTCTGCATCATGCTCGTGGCCTTTCAGCAGATACTTGGCCATTGTGGGCACCAGCGTACGCGAAAGCAGATAGGACGCCAGCATCGCAAAGACAACCGCTTCCGCAAGCGGCACAAAAAGGAATCGCGCCACGCCCGTCAGGAAAAACATGGGCACAAACACGATGCAGATTGACAGCGTGGAAACAAACGCGGCCACGGCAATCTGCTGGGCGCCATCCAGAATGGCCTGCTGAATTTCTTTGCCCATGGCGATGTTCCGATTGATGTTCTCGATTTCCACCGTCGCATCGTCCACCAGAATGCCCACGGCAAGCGCCAGGCCTCCCAGCGTCATGATATTGATCGTCTCTCCAAGTGCATGCAGAACAGTGATTGAAGTCAGGACCGAAAGTGGAATTGAAACAGCGATGATCAGAGTGCTCCGCCAGTTCCCCAAGAACATCAGGATCATTGCGGCCGTCAGCAGGGCGGCGATCAAAGCTTCCCGGGCCACGTCTGAGATCGCTGCCGTGACGAACAGCGACTGGTCTGCCAGCAACTGGATTTTAAGGTTGCGCGGCATTTCCTGCTCAACCTGGGGCAACTCCGACTTGATCTTTGAAATAATGTCCAGCGTTGAAGCTTTGCCGGTCTTTTGCACGGTGACCAGAGTTGAACGCTGGCCGTTCACGCGAACGATGTTGGTTTGCGGCGGGTAGCCGTCGCGCACGTTGGCCACATCCCGGATGTAGATCACAGTGTTGCCGACATTCCGGATGGGAAGATCGTTCAGTTTTGCAATGGTGTCCGGGCTGCCGTTGCTTTCAACGTCATATTCCAGCGGACCGATTTTCAGCGTTCCCGATGGCAGGATCAGATTCTGGGCGCTGATGGCGTTTACAACATCGAGCGGCGAAAGTCCCTTCGATTGCAGCGCGGTGGTGTTCAAATCCACTTGCACCTGGCGCTGCTTGCCGCCGTAAGGGAACGGTATGGACGCGCCCTCAACGTTGGCAAGCTGAGTACGGATGAAGTTCTCGCCAAGGTCGTAGAGTTCCTGTTCCGAAAGCCCCTGCCCGGATAGCGCCATCTGGAGGATGGGCACGCTGGAGGCGCTGTAAGTAATGATCAGTGGCGGCGTGGTTCCCGGAGGCAAATGCCGCAAAAGCGTCTGGCAGATTGAAGTAACCTGGCTCAATGCCGTTGAAATGTTCACGCCCTGATGGAAGAAGACTTTGATCACCGCTACGCCGTTGAGCGACTGAGACTCAATGTGCTCGATATTGTTGACCGTTGTGGTCATGGCGCGCTCATTGTTGGAAACAATGCGTTGCGCCATCTGCTCGGCGGAAAGCCCGGTGTAGTTCCATACGACGCTGATCACGGGAATGTTAATGCTGGGGAAAATGTCTTTCGGGGTGGTGAAGATCGACAAAACGCCCAGGAAAAGGATCAGAATTGCTGCCACCACAAACGTATAAGGCCGGCGCAACGCAAGCCTGACAATCCACATACACTAGTCCCTTTCACTCCGGGCATTGAATCGAAGGCAAGCCGGCGGGAGGCTGTTTTCGCGCGAAAACCTAATGACGTTGCCACGCGACTTCTGGTTTCGTTCCCGATCTTCGTAGGACGATTTTCTTATTTTGCTGACTCGCATGCACCTTTCCTCGGGATATCCACGCGGGCCGCGAAATCAAATGCTACACTCCAACCCGTGTTGCTATCCGATTATTCTTATTAAGTTGTTCGTGGACATGATCTTAGCAGTAGTCGGCCTTGAACCCTGGAAGCAATGGAGCATGGATTCTGGCCTCAAATTCCTCGTCGTACATCATCGTTCCCGGATGATCGGACTCAACCGAAGGCTTGCTGGCCCGCGAGGCACGGCCAGCATAACCTGAATACGATGGCTTCTCGGCAGCGCTCCCGGCGGCAGGACGGGCAAACCTCTCAACCTCGGAAAACCTCTTACTTCGATCCACCATCAGGCCATGGCATGAAGCAGACTCACCGGGACTTGGTTCCAGGTATCCAAAAGCTGCGCCAGTTCCGGATTGGTTCTTGAAAAGCAGCCGGGCCTGTAAGTGGCCACCTTCTCCGGCTCGGTAAAACGCATTCGATGAATGAAAACTGAAAAAGGCGCGGGAAACTGCTTGTGGTCGATTGGAGAACGGTGGAGCGTTATCGCGGAGGGTCTATCTACCTGCCACAAGATCGAGCCAAAACCAAAT
>JBJKQZ010000548.1:0-2959 GCA_046704865.1 Terriglobia bacterium | reverse complement strand
TCTCGCCGTAACCTTCTTTATCAAACGGCGGGCAGCCGGCGGGGAATTGTCCGAGTTCATTGTTCTTTGACCGCATGAGGTAGGTGCAGTAGGAAAGCGTCTTGCAGGTGCGGAGCGTGTCGAGTTCAGCCTTTTCGAGGGTTACGCGCGGCAAGTCGGGATAGGCCAGCGCCGCACGGCCCAGTCCTGCAAGCGTGGTGCGATGTTGCTTGATGTTGGCGGCAGCCGCATGGATCAGGAAATGGCGGAGCCAGGTATAGCCCGTGCCAACCACGGCCAGGTCGGGGTGGGCATGCTGGATTTGTGCGGTGGCGGAAAAATGCCTGGCCACGCCCAGCAGCGGATGCTCAGGTGTTTCATAATAACCTTCATTGGGCTTGTCAAAGGGGCGGCCCAGATGCGGATTGGCGTAAGGGATCCCGAGGGAAACGTTCACTAGGCGCACGCCGGCCTGTTTCAGCCAGCCGATAAACTGGATGGGTTCAGAGAGGTCCATGCGGTAAGGATCACGCGGGTCGGCGCCGAAGCCGTAGTTGTAAGGCGTTGGAAAGGCACGCGGCACGCCGATGGAATCTTTACTGCCTACGGCGTAAGGGATGCCGTCATAAACACCCAGGCGCACTGCAAGCAGGAAATCATCACCCACGTGCTTACGGATTTTCTCCACCACATTCAAGGCAAATCGCGCCCGGCTCTGGAGTGAGCCGCCATACAAGCCTTCGCGCGTGCGGGCGCCGATCAATTCTGAGAGCAGGTAGCCGTGCGTCATCTTGAGATCGATGCCGTCAAAGCCAAGTTCGCGGGCAAGCGTCGCCGCCTGAACAAAACGGTCTTCCAGCGCCGCAAGGTATTCGTCACTGGCAAGCTCAGGCAGATTTTTGCGTGGCGGAAGATTCTCGTGATTGACCAGCGGGTACAAATCGAGCACGGGATGCCGGGAAGCAACTTTCTGTTTTTCGAAGGAGTACCGACCGGAATGTGTAAGCTGCAAAACCGCTACAAAATCATGGCAGCTTCCGAATTCCTTCTGATGTGCATCGCGGCAGGTCTGCAGAAGCTGCTGCAATCGCTTTGCGGAGCCGGAATGGATCCAGAGCTGGCGAGGATTGGCGCGCCCCTCTGGAGCCACCGCACAGGCTTCAAACCAGATCAGCTTTGCTCCGCCCGCGCCAAAGCGCTGATAGCGCCTTACAGTCAGCTCTCCAGGATTACCGTCAAGGTCCCCGTCGCAGCCTTCCATGGGATGGATGGCGAATGAGTTTCCAATACGCCACACCTTGCCACCAAGGCTGCGGATTTCAACCGGCCGTGCCAGAATGCTGCGGATTTCCTCACGGTCTTCGAGGAGCGGAATATCTACGCCCAACTCCGCCGCGTGGCTGCGAAGGTCAGAGAGGCTCTTGTAATGGAAGTATTGAATGGGCACTTTAGATTATCGTATCCGTCGACGATTGCTCTGTGTCCTTTTCCTTCTTGTCCCGTGATTTGCGGTCCGCCTGGCGCAGGGCTGAGTGGATAGAAAGAAACTCGCCCACATTGTCCAGAGTCAGCAAGCCCACAAGCCGCCCTTCGTGCTCCACGGGAAGGGAACGGCTGTTGGTTTCGCGAATCAAAACCAGCGCCTGTTCCAGCCGCAGGCGAGGATCAACAGTTGGGATATCCCGGCGCATTGAATCACGAACCCGAGTTTGAGGGCCGCCCTGCGAAAGACTTTTTGTCATGTCTTCACGTGTCAGCATTCCCAGGACATGATCGCCGAAAACCACGGGAAAATCCTCCCGCCATCCTGATAGAACGTGATTGACGGCATCGGCGAGCGTGTCGTCCGGGCGAAGCGTGTGAAAATCCCGCAGCATGATGTGTTGCACGGGTATGTCACCAACGGAAACATGCATTCCGGCCGTAGAGGCTTCCTGCTCCGCCCCCGACCAGACAAAAAGAGCGATAAATATCAGAAAGGGGTCAGTGAAGAGACCAGCAAGACCAAAGGCACAGGCAATACCCTGGCCAATGCGAGCGGAAATTCTTGTGGCTTTGCCGAACTCAAGCCGGCGCGCGAGAAGAGAGCGCAGTACCCGGCCGCCGTCCATGGGGAACGCCGGGATCATGTTGAAAGCCACCAGCCAGAGGTTCACGACCATCAGCTTGTTCAGGAAATTCCCGCCAAACCACTCGAACTGATCGAAGCTGACTCCCCGGCCGGCTGAAACGATCACCACATAAAGGAGAGCGGCGATGCCGACGTTGACCGCCGGACCCGCAAGAGCGACCCAGAGCTCCTGGATCGGGTCGTCCGGCATGCGTTCGAGCCGCGCCAGTCCCCCAATGGGGAGCAGCGTAATGTCGCGCGTTCGGACTCCAACGCGGTGGGCCATAAGGGCATGGCCAAGTTCGTGCAGCGTGATGCACCCAAAAATGACCAGAACAAAGGCGGCGCCATAGAACGCCGTGACAAGGTTGTGCCCATGCGACCAGTTCATAAACAGAATAAAGGCTATGAGAACCCAGAAAGTCGCATGAACGTAGACGCCTATTCCTGCAACCTCTCCGATTTTCCAAGACCAACGCATATTTTCTTTACTTGTACGCAGGAGACTGCCCAGGAGTTGTAGCGTTCAGTCCCTTGGTAAAGTTAACATTGCTGAGCGGCCTGCGGCAAGCAATGGTTCGCGATTCCGCATGCGTTCTCCATACTTCCGTTCATGGCGCAAACAGTTTACACTTTTGGGTTCGGGGGTCTTGCAATGTCCACGGAATCGCAAAAACTGCGACTTGCCGATTGCATGTCCCGTCTTGGGACGGAAGGCGCTTTTGATGTGCTGGTTCGCGCACGTGCCCTGGAGTCCCAGGGGAAGGAGGTTATTCATCTCGAGATCGGTGAGCCTGATTTCCCCACTGCCCCTAACATCGTCGGCGCCGCCAAGCGCGCATTGGACCAGGGATGGACGCATTACGGGCC
>JBJKQZ010000547.1:0-3504 GCA_046704865.1 Terriglobia bacterium | reverse complement strand
ATTTCCGATGCCATTCAGGAGCAGTTGAAGAAGAAGGCGGATATGCTTCCCGCGCACCTCGAAGGTTATGCGCAGTCAGAATGGATTCTGATGGACTATTTCGATTTCGTAGTCCACATTTTTTCCGAGCGGGCGCGGGAGTTTTACGATCTCGAGCGGCTGTGGAAATCAGCCCCGCAGGTTGCCGTACCCAAAGGCTGATGCGGCGGCGCTTATAAATAAGCCCCGGCATTAGCAAGGATTGCTTCCAACGATCGGCAGGTCCCATGCGCATTCGAGTATTCTGGGAAGGCAAAACAAAGGATCCGCACCTGCGGGCGCTGGTCGCCGACTATACAAACCGAATCTCAAAGTTCACTGAGATCGCAATCGAAGAATTGCCGGCGGCAAAGAGTTCCCGCAGCAAAAGCGCGAAGAAGCCTTCGCAGGCTGAAGCTCGAATGCTGGAAAAGACAGCCCACAGCACCCGTGTATTGCTGGACCCCCAAGGCGCCGAGTGGACTTCGCAGGAACTAGCCATGTGGCTGGGCGACCAGGGAGTGCACGGGACGCGCGAAATCGCTTTTGTGGTGGGGGCTGCGGATGGATTATCACCCGTGTTCCGGCAGCAGGCCGACCTCCTGCTATCGCTCTCACGCATGACCCTGACGCATGACTGGGCGAGGGCCATGCTGCTGGAGCAGATTTACCGGGGATTTACCATCCTGCGGGGCTTTCCTTACGCCCGCTGAGCGGGTTTTAACACCCCGCGGAGACGAACGAGCTAGTTTTCGGCATAAAGTTGCGGCTGCATTTCCGGGAAAGGGTTCACATTGCCTGAAGCCAGAAAAGGATTGATCATCGTTTTTACGGGACCCGGCAAAGGAAAGACCACGGCGGCCCTGGGCACAGCATTTCGGGCCATTGGACAGGGTCTTAAGGTATTGATGGTACAATTCATCAAAGGCTCCTGGCATTATGGCGAACTGGATACCTGCCGGATGCTGGGAGAAGACAGGATCAGGATCCTGCCGATGGGACGCGGATTCGTCAAAGTCGGTGTGGAAAAGCCTGACCCTGAAGACGTCCGCATGGTGGAAGAAGCGTGGCAGTATGCAAGCCAGGCCATCGCCAGCGGCGAGTATGATCTGGTGATCCTGGATGAAGTGAATTACGCAGTCAGTTATAAAATGCTCGATCCGGCAAAAGTGGTTGAGACGCTGAAGCAGAAGCCGGAAATGGTGCATGTGATCCTGACGGGACGGAATGCGCACGCCTCCATTGTGGAGTTGGCGGACCTGGTGACGGAAATGCGCGAGGTCAAGCACCCGTATCAGAAAGGCATCCTTGCCCAGCGGGGAATCGAGTATTGAACTTTGCGCCCTTTCGGGCAAACCCCGGCAAGCCGTGCGCGAGGAAATTGGAAATTTCATGACCTGGTTTCGAAAAGAAAAGAAGCCGCTTGAAACAACCCCGCCGGAAAAGCGCGCCCAGACGGAAGGGCTGTGGACAAAGTGCGAATCCTGCAAAGGAATCCTGTGGAAAAAAGACATCGAGCAGAACCTGCACTGCTGTCCCAAGTGCAATTTCCACTTTAAGATGACTTCTGAGGCCCGGCTGGAGATGCTGTTTGACGACGGCAAGTACGTCGAGCACGACGCGGGCATGACTTCTCCCGATCCGCTGAAATTCGTGGACAGGAAAAGCTACCGTGACCGCCTGAAGGCCGCGGAAATTGTGACCGGGGCCAGAGACGCCGTTCGCGTGGGAGAAGGAAATCTGGACGGCAAGCCGCTGATCGCCTGCGCCATGGAATTCCGGTTTATCGGCGGTAGCATGGGCGCTGTCGTGGGAGAAAAAATCACCCGCGCCGTGGACCGCTGCATTGAGAAAAGGCTTCCGCTGGTCGTTGTTTCCTGTTCCGGCGGTGCGCGCATGATGGAAGGCATCATCAGCCTGATGCAGCTTTCCAAGATCAGTGCTGCCCTGGCGCGCTTTGATGAGGTAAAGAAACCTTACATCTCTGTGCTGACCAATCCGACCACCGGCGGTACCACAGCCAGCTTTGCCATGTTGGGTGACCTGAACATCGCCGAACCCGGGGCCCTGATCGGGTTTGCCGGCCCGCGGGTGATTGAGCAGACCATTCGGCAAAAACTGCCTGACGGTTTCCAGACCGCCGAATTCCTGCTGGAACACGGAATGCTTGACGCCATTGTGCCGCGGACTGAGCTCAAATCTTATCTTTCAAAAACACTGGACTTTATGGGAGCCTGGAACGACTCCCCATCCCGCAAATGATCGAGCCGATCTCATCTCAAGCCGTCATTCCGTTTGACGAATGCCTCAGGATTCTCTGGGACCGGGGGCATGAACTGCACGGCAGAAAGTTTGATCTGGAAGCGATCCGTGCGATCCTTGGCGCATTGGGCAATCCTGAGCGCCGCTACCCCACGGCCATCGTGGCGGGCACCAATGGAAAAGGGTCCACTTGCGCCATGCTGGCGGCCATCCTGGAGCGCGCCGGCTACCGCACCGGGCTTTACAGTTCACCCCATCTTGTGCGGGTGAATGAGAGGATTCGCATCAATGACCAGGAACTTTCCGACGATGATTTTGCGGCTGCCTTTACCGCCGTTCATCAGGCGGTTGAGCAACTGATTCAAGATCGGGTTCTGCCGAACCACCCCAGCTTCTTTGAATACCTCACGGCTGTTGCGTTCCAGCACTTTGCGGGCGCGGCAGTCGATTTTGCAGTTCTTGAAGTGGGCATGGGTGGCCGCCTGGACGCCACCAACGTTACGGACGCCTCCGTTGCGGTCATCACCAACGTCGATCTCGACCACCAGGAATTCCTTGGAAACACGCTGACCGCGATAGCGGGTGAAAAAGCTGGAGTCATCAAGCACGGCAGACCGGTTGTTTCAGGATGTGAGCATCCGGACGTGCGCGCGGTTATCCGCGAGAAGTGCCGTGAAACGGGAGTTCAACTGATCGAAACCGGCGGCCTTGGTGCCGTATCCAACCTTTTCCATCTCGACGACCGCTACGGCTTCGACCTGAACTTGGACGGCTTGCGCCTGCCGGGAATCACACTCCACATGGCCGGACGATTTCAGGTGAAGAACGCCGTCACTGCCGCGGTGGCCGCTGTGCAACTTGCCCGCACAGGATTCCACATTTCGCCGGAATCCATTCGAGAGGGCTTGCGGGCTGCATCCTGGCCCGGACGGCTGGAAATCATCCGCCAGCGCCCTCTGATCCTTCTCGATGGCGCTCACAACCCTGCCGCCGCACGCGAAGTGGCGGAATTCGTCCGCCAGCATTTTCAGGGACGCCGGGTCCGGCTGGTTTACGCCAGCATGCGCGACAAAGCCATCGGCGAAATCAGCAACTTCCTTTTCCCGCTGGCACATACGGTTTTTCTCACGCGGCCCGATCTTGACCGTGCCGCGCAGCCGGAAGCGATCCTGTCCTCTGCTCGCGTCCAGCCGGTGCAAACAGTAATTGATTCTGATCCTGTGC
>JBJKQZ010000546.1:0-4064 GCA_046704865.1 Terriglobia bacterium | reverse complement strand
AAATCAGATTTGATCGGAAGTTTAATAAGGACTTGTTATTTCAATTGTTTCACCGTTCGGCGTGTTTTGGCCCACCGATTGCGCTTCACAAATATGAGTTTCGCGGTCTTGAAAATCGCGGGCGGGTAAATCTCGTATCTAAGTTGTGGAGAGCAGGTTCCGTCCTGACGCGGAATCAGTTCGCCCTGCTCTGGCGAGAAGAACCTAAGGAATTGTCGGATCTGTTTGCGGGCTGAAGCATCGTTACCGGAGTGTGATTGCGCGATTGACCTGAGCAGGAATCAGGTGCGCATAGTCTTGCGCTGCAGGCAATCGGCGGTGATGGGATCTTCTGTCCAGCAGTCTCGCAGTAATCATGGAAGGAGGAACGATGGTTATGAATTGGGACCGGATTGAAGGAAGGTGGAAACAGTTGAAAGGGTCGGCGAGGCGTATGTGGGGCAGGTTGACTGAGTCTGACCTGGATATGATCGCAGGTCGAAAAGATATCCTGGTGGGGAAAATCCAGGAAAGATACGGCATAGCGAAAGAGAGTGCCGAACGGCAGGTGCAAGCCTGGTACAGGGCTGTTATGAAGGTATGACATCGCAAGGGATGTCGCGATTGAGGCAGGCTGCATGACCTCATCAATAGAGCAAGGAGAATTTGATGAGGGAGGCCTCTCCAGGGCGTTCAGCCGCGCAAAGCCGCAGAGACTCATGGAGTGTCAAAGCAACTGCAGCACCGTTATGGTAGGGCACTTCGATTACATGAGATTGTTTCCAACCGTTTTCGTATGCAGGCCGGATTGACCTGTTTGTGCTGACTCTTCTCGAAACATTATTTAGTGGAACTCGGCATCCGCGGTTGTCCCCTCGCTTTGCTTTTTGCGGCAGGCTTTTGGGCTGCGTTCGAGAATGTTTACCGCCTGGGCCAAAGTGGGCGGATTCTCTAGTTTGCTAAATGAGCGGTCCGAGTCCTTGAAATGGAGGTGGAGTTGAGCAAACACCAGTTTGCTCCCGTCAAGGTCTACCTCAAGGTACGTTTGCTTCCAGCTTCCGCCGGGCACCCTTGATTGTCGCATCACAAAATGCCCGCCCTTATGGAGACTGGCCAGGAATCCCCAGCCAAACTCTACGTCTTTGAACAGCGTGCCTTCGATTTTGACAAGACGATGACTGGTGGGATCGACCCAAAGAGTGCCTCGCATACCCTTTAGCAAAGCGGCTTCATGCGATTGGGGTTGAAACCTGGGATTGGGGCGAAAGTTAATTTCGATCAATTTGCTGCCTTGCTGCATTTGCTGAAATTCAAATATAAAAGCGTCCGGGACGGCTGACATCAGATTCTCGATTCGAGCAGATTGTTCCTTTTGCTCCTGCGCCTGGTGCCGCTGGACTTGTGAGTCTGTAACGAGTTTGGCCAGGGATCTTGTTTCCGCACTACATAGTTTTTGTGAAGGCGGCTTACCGTTAATCGAGATGACATCCTCAATTACTCCCTGAGAAGTTTCAATCCGGATGCTTGTCTCTGTGTCCTGGGAGGTGGTTTCCTTTTGAATATATTTGTAATAATTCCGGGGATTCCTTCGTGCCATCTCCTCGTTGCGGACAACTTCCTGGACGATCTCTCGGGCACTTTGTCGGTGGGTGTTGTTGTCATGGGGCGCTGCAGGCAAAAGGAAGCACGGCGTGGAGAACAAAACGCCAAGAAATGCAACAATGGATGGTGCCAGCCCCAATTGTATCAACGCGCGCTTCGCGGTGTAGTTCGGCGGCCGCAAGGATCCGCCCCAAATTGCAAGTGCGCTTTTAATTCGCATTTGAATGCTGACGGGCGGTCCGCAGAGCAAGGTTCCCCGTAGTTCAGGATCGGGCGCTCCAGGCATGGCTAGACGCCTGATCTTCTGCCTGCCCGCGTGAATATTAAGCCTGTCACGACCAGTGTTCGCAGAGGCCGGTCGTCCATGTTTGTTGCTATTGAAAAGTCTGCAGAACATAGATCGCCCCTAACCTGTTACATGCAAATCCCGGGCCGTTCTCCGGAATTCATAAGCCGTTGAGTTTTAAGGATTGAATGAACGCTGCGGTGTTTCCCAACGCGTCCGTTAAAGAACAATTTTCCACCCGATGGAATTATTGATGACCATCAGAACCTCAGGCCATTTCACGCGGTGCGCGCCGATGCAAATTACTTGATGTGATCGTACTTGTGCTGCATGAGGGCCTGGTCTTTGAAGGCATCTGTCTTGACGGAGGATTGCGCACTCTTGGCGAAGCCGCTGCTGTCAACCTTTCGGTGATGGCCGCAACATAAGTGGGATTCCAAAGGAGGATGGGTTTCGCGTAACCGGGCAGCGTATGGGCCACACAACATAGGGAGCCATGGGCCTCCCGTTATGGGCTGATGAGGTCATTTCGCACGGCAAAGAGGACGAGTTCACTTAAAGTACGAACCCCCAGCCGGGTCATGATCTGATAGCGATGCGTTTCGGCTGTGCGCCTGCTGATTTGCAGAACACTTGCCACCTCTTTATTACTCTTTCCCTGAGCTACCAGTTTCAGGACTTCCAATTGGCGGGACGTCAGTACGGAGGTGTCCTGAGTTTCAGGATGCGATCCATGGTTTCTCTCTAGAAAGCTTTTCATGACGGTCTGAGAAATGCCAGGACTAAAGAATGCCCGGTTTTCGCACAGGGCTTCCACCGCCTCGATTAACCGGTCGTCGAGATCGGACTTCAGAACGAATGCGTGCGCCCCGGCCTCCATCGCTCCACGAAACATGGGCTCCGTATCGTGCATGGTGAGAGTAAGAATGCCAATACGGGGATCATATTCGTGAATCCTGCGGAAGGCTTCAAATCCACTCATTCCCGGCATGGAAATATCCATTATCAGGATGTCGGGATTCAAGAGTTTGACCTGCTTTAAAGCCTCTACGCCTGTGCGCGCTTCTCCACAGACTTCCCAGCCAGGGTGAGTTTCCAGCAGTGACCGCACCCCTCTCAATACCACAGGATGGTCGTCTGCAATCAGAATGCGAATAGTCTTCATGTCCTTTGGGCCTGCGCCGGACGTTTGAACGAAGGAACCAGACTTGCTTCCGAACACATTGTTGTGTTGTTGAACCATTGTCGAGCTCCTGGAAAACTCTACTTCCGACCCACGGTGCGGGACAATCAGAAAACCGCCACGAGAATCCAGTAAGGACGGTTCCGAGCAGAGTCGGCAGGTTCGTCATCGCCGCGTCCTTACCGTGAACCGCGAGTCAGATGACGCAGAAATTGAGAGACCCCGTTGCAGCGAACGTCCGCTCGCGCGCGCATATTTGAAGCCGCGGCATTCTCTGGCTATTTAAATTTTCTGAATCGCTCCTATTGGGAAGGAACCGGATTGGCCGGAAATGAAGTAACCTTCTACTCCGAGCCCCTCCTGCTTGACGTGCCAAAAAAGCCCCTGAAAACACCAATTCTCTTTTCGCCGCGGGGAAAATGCGCCTCGACTCAATCCAGCTTTCAATTAGTTGTGTCCAAGGGCTCTAGACTACACCTCAATTACTAGAAATACAACAAGAGTATTTTTGACCTGAAGTCGACACCAAATTGCCCTTCCAACTCATTCACGGCGTTTTCAATTTGTGACAAGTTTGCCTCCTATGGAAGAGATACAGAGCCTGACCGGCAAGCTAACGAACTGTAAGCAGACGTTCGCCTGGATATAAGACTGCTGATTCGTACGCCTCCTCATGAACCAGGAGGAATAGGTATCGATGTTCTGACAGTAGTTCCAGGATTCCCGGGCATAATTTCCAGCCGTCCACCCAACAAGCCAACCAGTTGCCGCATGCTCCGGAGACCAACTCCCTGCTCTTCCTTCTGCTTAAGATCGCGCTCGGAAATCCCTTCACCCTGGTCTCGAATCTCGAGAGTGATTGCGCCCGGGACTGCTTCAAGCTTTATTTGGGCGGTTAAGGTTTTGGAATGGCTGTGGATGTTTGCGAGACTTTCCTGCAGTACGTGGAAGAGAGCGATTTCGACATCCTTCGGGAGCCTTCCCAAGTGGCCTGGCACTTGCACCTCTAACTTT
>JBJKQZ010000545.1:0-3652 GCA_046704865.1 Terriglobia bacterium | reverse complement strand
GCATCATCGAGCCCCTTATGGCGCATGACCTGGAAGAAAAGTTAAAGGCTTTGAATAGCTGAACGAACAGGCGGTTCACCTCTTTATCGTATCAAATGATGAATCCTAAAGGCCTGATTTTTGATTGTGATGGAACTTTAGCCGACAGCATGCCGCTGCATTGGCATGCGTGGCGAATGATAACCCAGCGGTATGGTCTTTATTTTCCCGAAGATCGGTTTTATGCGTATGGCGGAGTGCCGGCGCGTGACATTCTGAAATTGCTGGCCGAGGAACAAGGCCGCTCGCTCGACCACATCGCCGTGGCGCATGAAAAAGAAGAGGCTTATCTCGAATCACTGGCGCACATTGAGCCAATTCATGCCGTCGTGGAAATTGCCGAGGCGAACCATGGCAAGATTCCGATGGCTGTCGCTTCCGGCGGTACGCAAAAAGTCATCGAATTAGTCCTCAACCATTTGAAAATTCGAAACCTGTTTGACGCAGTCGTGACCAGTGAAATGGTGAAGAACCAGAAGCCTGCCCCGGATATCTTTCTGGAAGCAGCGCGGCGTATTGGCGTGGAACCCGGATTTTGCCGCGCTTACGAAGACACCGACATAGGTCTGCAAGCCATTCGCGCGGCCGGGATGGAGGCGGTGGATGCACGGAAATTGCGAAGCGAGTTGAAGGAATGAATTGCGGCGTCTGATTCTTCAAAACGTCTTTCCCGTTTGTCGTAGTGAATAGCCGGACCAAGCGGTTGTATGACTTGTTTGTTCCAAACGTAATCGGAAATGATTACGCGCAGTGCTGATGTAAGCGGAATAGTGGAACACCCTCGATAAAACTGGCGAGAAGGGCTGCTATCGCCAGGCTCTTCAGCGCAAACCGTTCAGACTCCCTACCGTTCGGTTGGAGGGGGAAAATTTATCCGTGTCCCAATTTTTTTGATTTCTCAGTTGCGGCTCGAACCGCGCTCATCACGACCGCACGCAATCGGCCTTTTTCCAACTCGTGCAGCCCTTCGATAGTTGTGCCGCCGGGGCTGGTGACCTGATCCTTAAGCGCGCCGGGATGCTGGCCTGTTTCCAAGACCATTTTGGCCGCGCCCAAAACGGTCTGTGCGGCAAGCTTTGTCGCCATGTCACGTGGCAAGCCTGCGGCTACGCCGCCATCACTCAACGCCTCAATGAACTGATAAACATACGCCGGGCCGCTGCCACTCAGCCCGGTCACAGCATCGAGGAGCAATTCCTTGACTTGGAACGCAAGGCCCACGGCGGAAAGCAGCTTTTTCGCCAGTTCACCATCTGCCACCGTTGCAGATTTGCCGAGTGCAAAGGCGGACGCTCCGGTTCCAACCAGGGCCGGCGTGTTGGGCATGACACGGATTACGCGTGCGCCGGCGGGCAATGCACTTTCCAATTTGGCAATGGGAACTCCGGCGGCAATAGAAATGAGCAGGTGTTCACCAGTAAATGACCTGTCCAGTTCTGCCAAAGCGCCCGGAACGTGATCCGGTTTGACGGCAAGAATCAATACCCTGGCAAATTTTGCCACGTCGGCATTGGATTTGGTGACCTCTGCCCCCACGTCTTCGGCAAACCTTTTGCGCGCCGTTTCATGAGGGTCGCCGGCAATGATATCTTTGGGTACAACGAGTTCGGCGTGAATGAAACCGCGCGCCAGCGCGGCCGCCATTTTGCCCGCGCCCAGAAAACCGACGGTAATTTTGGTTGCCATGAAAATTTAGTAACAGGCCGGCTGATGGAACGGAAGTGAAAATGCGGGGTTAATTCACAGCTTGAATTCGGGCGGCAACGATTTATGATAGGGGCGGCACAAAAAGTGCCTGAATCGTTATTTTGCTATGCCAGGCAGCCGCAAGACATGGGATTCGTTCGAGGCGATGCGCCAAGCCGCTCAAGACGGCGATCCACAGGCGCAGTGCTATCTGGGCGTGTGTTTTCAAACCGGTCAAGGCGTAGCACACGATCATCAGGAAGCGGTGAAATGGTTCCGGCGGTCGGCTGAACAAGGTGATCCCGTGGCGCAGTGCTACCTGGGCGTATGTTATCTGCATGGTGCGGGCGTGCCGCAGGAGTACGGCGAAGCGGCCAAATGGCTGCGGGAAGCGGCGGAACAAGGTGACCCGGCAGCGGAGTTTAATCTCGGCGTGCTCTATGAAACCGGCCAGGGCGTGCCGCAAAATTACGTGGAAGCGGTCAAGTGGTATCGCGAAGCGGCGGAGCGTGGTTATCCCGCGGCGCAATTTAATCTGGGTGTTTTTTACGAGACCGGACAGGTCGTGCCACAGAATTTCGGGGAAGCAGTCAAATGGTATCGCGCCGCAGCCGACCAGGAATGTGCCCCTGCCCAATGCAACCTTGGCCTCTGCTACCAGACCGGGCGCGGGGTGGAACAAAACCAACAGGAAGCCTTGAAATGGTTTCTCCGCGCCGCGCGCCAAGGTGACAAGACTGCGCAGCACAACCTCGGCCTTCATTACGCCGAAATGGAAATCAAGGAAGCCGAAGCTGCTGAAGCGGCGGCAGCCGCAGCTGCTGCAGAAGGATCTCCCACCAGCCCCACACCCACGAGCTAACGTGCCAGCATTTCGAGCTTCGCCTGGGCTTGCCCGCTGTCAACTGTTTTGCCGGCCAAATCCCATCCTTCGGCCAGGGACTTTGTCTTGCCAGCCACAAACAACGCAGCGGCGGCATTCAACAACGCGGCATCACGTTTAGGACCGCGCTCTTCGCCGCGAAGAATCCGGCGGATGATTTCTGCGTTCGAATGGCGGTCACTTCCAAGCAAATCCGCCAATCTCGCGGTCTGCAGCGGGAATTCGACTGGCGCCAGGGTTGAAGTTGCAAAACCGCGCTCCTGGTAAAACTCAGCGAGAGTGTTGGGACCGAGGGTGGACAGTTCATCCAAAAAGCAGCTGCCGGCTGGCTGGGGATCGCCGCATTTGCCGGAATCCGAAACTTCCCCGCAAATCACCATGGCACGGCGGACGCCGAGCGACTGCAGAACACGAGCAAGCGGCTCGCAAAGCTCGGGGCGCGGCACGCCGACGAGCATAACGGAAGGGCGCGCGGGATTCAGCAGTGGACCCAGATAATTGAAAATGGTGCGCTGCCCGAGTTCGGCGCAGAGTTTTCGCGCGGGCGCAATGTGCCTGAAGGCGGGATGCCAGGCCGGAGCGAAGAAAAAGGCAAACTGGTGCTCCTGCAATGAACGCGCGGCCTCCGGCGGAGTCAAATCTATCGGTATCCGCAGCGCTTCCAGGACATCGGCGCTGCCGGCTTGGGAAGTAACCGCGCGGTTACCATGCTTGGCCACGGGAACGCCGGCGGCAGCGCAGATCAGCGCGGCCGTAGTGGAAATATTAAAGGTGCCAAGACGGTCGCCGCCGGTGCCAACAACGTCGAGCACTTCATGAGCATTCCGCCACGCCGGATCGAGAGGCAGGAGAACCGACTTGTCCCGCAGGGCACGGACGAACGCGGCAATTTCGCCGGGTGTTTCACCCTTTTGCGCGAGGGCGGTTAAAAAGCCGGCTTTAAGAGTCGGGGAAACGGTTTCATCGGCCAGCCGGTCCACAGCCTGGTGAACCTGTTCCTCTGTAAGCGGATTCATGCCGATGAGTTGCTGTGTGAGTTTATCA
>JBJKQZ010000544.1:0-5984 GCA_046704865.1 Terriglobia bacterium | reverse complement strand
GCCCGTCTTTTCACATGGCGCTGGCGGCAGCCACTCACAACCCTGTCCTGGCGGAAATTATAAAGCCGTTTGTGGGCCTGATGGCCCGTGGAGCGAGGGTCATTTCAGGTAATGTGCCGCAAGCCGTCAGCAGGGAATTGGAGTCTCACAGAGAGCTATATGAAGCGGTGCGATCTCGAGATCCGCAGGAAGCGCGGCGATGCATGCGCGCGCACCTGGAAGAAGCAAAGGGTTTAATCATTAAAGGTTTTTCGCAACTTGCTGAGGGGCAATCGGCTGGGACCGAAAACAAGGAAAACTCTTAGATTGAGATTTTCGAGAGATTAGAAGTCTTCGGAGAATCTTCACTCAAGGGGCCGCACAGGTGTGCTTGGCGCTATCCAGCGTCAATCCGCAAAACAATTGGGATTTCTCTCTTTGGGTGCCTTTCAGCCTCATGGAGGTAAGTAATGCATCAAGCACTACGGAAGTCAGGTTTGATTCTGCTTCTAGCTGTTGTATTCACACCGTGCCGCCTTTCGGCGCAGGCCGTCGGTCAAATTGTTGGAACCGTCAAAGATCCCACAGGTGCTGTGGTCCCAAACTCCAGGATTACGGCTGTGCAGGAAGGCACGGCGATGACGCGGGCCACCAATACCGGAGCATCGGGCCATTTTTCTATCCCGGACCTTCCGGTTGGAACATACGACGTTACCGCCGAAGCGGCCGGATTCAAGAAGGCCAGTCTGGCAAGGGTCACGCTAGATGTGAGCCAGCGGCGGGAAGTGGACTTCACATTGGCCCTCGCGGGAACTACCCAGAATGTGGAAGTTACCAGTGCTCCTCCATTATTGAACACAACGGACGCGACGGTGGGCGGGTTAGTCAACGGACAACAGGTGAGTACGCTTCCGCTCAACGGAAGAGACATCACCAATCTGGTGCTGATGCAGCCCGGCGTGAATTTCGAGGTTAACAGCTCGTTCCCCTTTGAAGGCTTTGTCGCTAACAATGGAAACCGTGGTACAACGGGATCAAGCTATCTGGATAACTCCGACACGTCCGACAATGAACTCGGAGGGGCCCAATTTACAAACTTCAATCTGGACGCCATTGCGGAATTCAAGGTCCTGCAGAACAACTATTCCGCTGAATACGGCCGCGGTTCCGGGGAGATCGTTCAGATTGTAACGAAGTCAGGGACAAATCAGTTGCACGGGAGCCTGTTCGAGTTTGTCCGGAACAGCGCCTTCGATGCCCGGAATTTCTTTTCGGACCAGGTTCCTCCTTTCCGGCGGAACGAATTTGGTGGTACGGTTGGCGGTCCGGTGACGATTCCACACGTTTACAACGGGAAAGATCGGACCTTCTTTTTCTTCGAATATGCCGGTTACCGTCAGCGACTGGGAGAACCCGTTTTATTCCCCGTTCCAACTGCCTTGGAACGGCAGGGAACTGTGCCTATCACCGGGTCAAATGGCCAGCCTGACCAACTGACGGTGCCCCTTGACCCTGTTGCCAAGGAAGTGATGAGCCGCTATCCTTTGCCGAACGATCCCACGGGCTCCTTTGGACCCAATACTTATAATAGCGACGCGAGTCTTCCCATTAATCGCAACCAATGGTCAACGCGCATCGACCAGCACTTTTCATCAAGGGATTCCATTTATGGACGCTTCACCTGGTCGAATAATATTCAGGCCGCCACGGACCCAGTAGCGCTTACTGAGGCGCCCAATTTTTCGACGAACATACGTTACAACCAGCGCAACCTGGGAGTGACTGAAACTCACATTTTTTCTCCCACGCTGCTCAACACAGCCAGCATCGGATATACGATGAACGAGGAGTTTTACGGCCCAGGAACCGCAGCCATTCCGGCGTTTAGTTTTTCCGACGGCAGCCTGGGAAGCTGGGGACCTGACACAGGGCTTTTCTACTTACATCCGGCGACGATTTACTTCAATGACAAATTAAACTGGGTCAAGAACTCTCACACAATGAGCATGGGCTTCAATTTCAGCCGCAGCAGAGACAATGAATATGGCGCTTCGGTGGGGGGGCCACAAGGATACTTTTCTTTTCAGCCCGGAACTCTGCTTCCTGCTGCCATCCCGTCGGCTAGTGGCAACAACAATCTGGCAGCCAATACCCCCAGTCCAAGTTCGCTCATCAGCTTCATGATCGGAGCGCCGGCTTTTTACCAGAGGACTCTCGCGTTCCCCGGCTTTGGCCCAACAGGCGGTGGATTTGCACCTTTTGGGATCCGACGATTTACCCTTGCGGGCTGGCTTCAGGATGATTTCAAGGTGACGTCGAAATTGACGTTAAACCTGGGCATGCGTTATGAATACAACTCTGTTCCACACGAGGTATACAACCGAATGGCGGGGATAGTTGATGATCCGTCGATCGGGGGCGGCAGCGTCTATCGTAAGCTCGTTTTAAATCCACGACCTCTTTATCGGGCCGATTACGCTGGGATTGCCCCCCGTTTTGGCCTTGCCTATAGAATTACGCCGACCACGGTTTTTCGTGGAGGGTACGGCATCTTCACGAATCTTCCACTCCTTCAAACAGCGGATCAGAACTCCTTTGGTTTTCCGTTTGCCTCGACGGGTGTCACCAACAACCCTCCGATGTCTTTGACCCCCTTGTCCGTTGCAGGACTGCCAACGCTCATGGACCTGCAGGGGAACTCTCTTCCACCGGGCGGCAGAACTGGGGACCTTAAACCCAATACCCCTGTCGACCTTCAGCCTGTTGCGGCCTTTTTCGGTGGTCCATTACTGACCAATCTCTTATCAACAAATTTGCACAATGGATACACAATGGCCGGGAACGTGATGCTGGAGCAACAATTGCCGGGCGAAGTTGCTTTCCAGGTTGGTTATGTCACCAATAACGCTGTGGGTTTATATTCTTCTGAATGGCCGAATGCGTACGGCGGGGCCTTGCCACAATTCACCCCCTACTCGCTTGCTGATCCGGGCCTCGGGGAGTTTCAATTGACTGACAACCACGGCCATTCAACTTACAACGCTTTGCAAGTCGTAACTCGTAAAACATCGCCTACGCATGGGATCACTTTTCAAGTTTCTTATACCTGGTCAAAATCCATTGACAACGCCTCCACTGTATTTAACGGACCGGCTGCCATTTCCGGCATGCTACAAAACAACCCCTTCTGCTGGCGTTGCGAAAAGGCCGTTTCCGGATTCGATTTTCCCCAACGCCTTGTGACAAATTTCATTTATGCTCTTCCACTCAGCAACTGGCGAGCTCTTTCCTCCGCTCCTCAAAGGGTGACGCACGGCTGGCAAATTGCAAGCATTATACAGGTGCAGTCAGGCTTTCCGTTCACTGTAACTGCGCCCTTCGGGACCCAGGAATACGGTACAGACCAGTATGCCGGCTTTCAGCCCACCAGGCCCGATTTGGTTCAGCAACCGACGTTGAACACCGGCGGTGCTATGGAACAGCAGTTTTTCTCCTCTGCGGTCGTCAGTGATGGAACCAACCTCGGACAGCAGTATTTCGCCACTCCGGGCGCATTGACCACGGGAGTACAGGATCATCCGGGTAACCTTGGCAGGAATACATTTCGCACCGGTTCCTTCTCGAATTTTGATTTTTCATTGATCAAAGTTACGACACTGGTTGAGGGAAAAACGCTTCAATTCCGTGCGGAATTTTTCAACTTGCTCAACCAGCATGCTTTTGGCCCTCCAGAGGCGATATTGGGCTCTCCGGGATTTGGAATAGCAACTGGTACAGTGCTTCCCGAAAGGCAAATCCAATTTGCACTGAGATTGATTTTCTGAGGTCAGGCTGGACTGGTGGAACGATACGGAAGGAATTGCCGTGATGGTGTGGACTGTTTTAGCGCCAGGGGTCGCGATGTCACAATGCCATCCATAGCGAGCTATTCAAGCAGTTACTGGAGTGACTCTTTGAATCTGCCCAGCCAATTCTGCTGTTCCGATATGAAATACGTCGGATAGCTTTTCAATCGTAATTGATATGAGGGACTCTCGTGAGAATTGTTGACTTTCGTACCACAGTTGTATCGATCCCCTTCAGTGAACCTGAAAGCTGGGCTTTTGGGAAAAAGTTCGGGATTTCCAACGTAATTATCGAGCTGGAAACAGACACGGGCCTGATTGGTCTGGGCGAGGCCATGGGGTTCCCAACGGTCCGCGTGGTAAACGAAATCCTGCAGGCCATGCGTCCGGTCGTCCTGGGGCGCGATCCCATGGATAACGGAGTAATCATCCAGGAACTCACGCAAATCCATGGCTGGCACCACTTTCGCCATGCAGGCAATTGCGCATTGGGCGGCGTTGATATGGCCCTATGGGACCTTGCAGGGAAGCTGACAGGCCAGCCCCTGTATAAGCTTTTGGGCGGCGCATTCCGCAAAAAGATTAAGTATTACTGGTACGTTCCGAACAAGGATCTTTCTCTTATGGCGGAGACTGCCCGGAAGGGGATAGAACAGGGCTTTGATACCGTATACGTGAAATTGGGCACAGGTTTTGATCGCGATCTTGAAGTGGCGCGAGTTTTGCGGGAAGCAATGGGGCCTGGCCCGAAGCTGCGTGTGGACGCCAATGAGTCATGGGCTGATGGAAGTGCATTCTCATTGATGAAGCGCATGGCTCAATACGATATTGAATTCTTTGAACAGCCACTTTTATATTATGATCACGACGGCGCAGCGAACCTTCGAAGGACGCTGGGTTTGGCCTTGGGAGCAAACCAGAGCGCCTGGAACGAGTCGGACATCCTGGAAATCATCAAGAAAGGGGCTGCCGATGTTGTTCTAACCGATCAACACCAGCTTGGCAGCCTTGCGCGATTTCACCGGGCGGGCTGGTTGCTTGCAACGGCCGGCATTCCCGCGGTAAAGCACAGTTTTGGCGACCTTGGAATCTCAACGGCCGCAGCCAAGCACGTCATGGCAAGTTGCCCGAATTTCACCAGGGCAAATCAAACCCACTTCGGGGTCTTGGTCGATGACATTATCGAAGGCGGCCTGGAACCATTTGTTGACGGCTGCCTGGCCTTGCCGGAAGGCCCGGGATTGGGCGTAGAGTTGGATATGAACCGGCTTGATAAATATTCGAAATACTATCAGGAACACGGTGAATTCCCGGGTTATGGTTCCGGGCGGGATTTGGTTTTGGAATACGCCAGGGGGCTTGCCATGAAGGATGGACTCGCATCATGAGGCTAAAGGACCGCGTTGCGATTATAACGGGCTCAGCTTCAGGCATGGGACGTGCCGGCGCTGTGCTGTTTGCCGGGGAAGGTGCCCGGGTAGTGATTGTCGACAACAATGAAGAGGGCGGACTTGGAACAGAACGGCTCGTGCGAGACGCCGGGGGTGAGGCACTTTTTATTCGGACGGATGTGTCGAAGTCGGACCAGGTTGCGGCGATGGTGAATTCCGCAATCGAACGATACCAGCAGATCGATATACTTTGGAATAACGCTGCTGCAACGAAGTTATGTAACGAACAGGACCGCCCTGTGCACTTGCTTCCGGAGCCTGTATGGGACCAGATGATTGCTGTAACGCTGTAAGGCCAATTTTTATGCTGCAAGAACGTTTTGCCCCATATGATGAAAGCCCGGAAAGGGGCTGTCATCAACACTTCCTCGACAGATGCTTTGATTGGCCAGGGTGGATATGACTCCTATACCGCCGCCAAGGGAGGGATTGTTTCCATGACGCGGTCTATGGCGGTTTATTACGCCAGCTTTGGCATACGAATCAATGCGATCTGTCCCGGGTTCGTTCACACGGAGCTCCAGGATCCCTGGTTGAAAAATCCCAAAAGCCGGCGCGCTATTGAGGACCTGCACTTGACAAGGATCGGGCTGCCTGAGGACATCGCGAAATTCGCTCTTTATCTTGCCTCGGATGACGCAGAGTACGTGACGGGAGGGATTTTCACGATCGACGGAGGGTTTTGCGCCTTTAAAACACACGTGACGGA
>JBJKQZ010000543.1:0-4037 GCA_046704865.1 Terriglobia bacterium | reverse complement strand
GGGGCAGGATGAGGAGCAAAACCATTTCAAATTTCGTGCTTATCTTGATGGCCGCTGTGATGACAGGCGGCGCCGGACATCTAGCTTACGCGCAGCTAGCGGGAAACGCGGCGCGTGATCTGGAGATCGTCAAGCCGGAGGCGGAAGGTTTCTCATCCGCGCGGCTGGCGCGGTTGGACGCCGCCGTCAAAAGCGAGGTGGATCAGCACAGGCTGGCTGGTGTTGTGATCATGCTGGCGCGCCACGGCAAGCTGGTGCATGAGAATGTCTTCGGCAAACAAGACCTGGCGAGCGGCGCGCCGATGAAGATGGACACCATCTTCAGAATCTTTTCCATGTCGAAGCCCATCACCAGCACGGCAATGATGATCCTCTACGAGGAAGGCAAGTGGAACCCGGAAGCCCCTATCGCCGACTACATCCCCGAGTTCGCGCACCTGAAGGTTTTCAAGGGATTTGATCCCCGCGGCAAGATGATTCTGGAAGACCCCGACCATCCGCCCACCATGCGCGAATTGATGACCCACACCGCCGGTTTCACCTATGGTTTTACGCCCCACAGTCCGGTGGACCAGATGTATCGCGATGCGAAGGTGCTGGATTCCCCCAACTTGCAGGACATGATTGACAAGCTGTCCAAGATTCCGCTGCTTTACCAGCCCGGAACGCGGTGGGTTTACAGCCTGTCGGTAGATATCCAGGGTTACCTGGTTCAGAAGCTGTCCGGGATGCCCCTGGCCGACTTTATGCGCGAGAAAATCTTTGAGCCTCTTGGCATGAAAGATACAGGCTTTTATGTCCCCAAAAACAAATGGGACCGCTTTGCAACACTCTATACCACCAATAAAGTGGGTCAACTGGTTCCTCAGACGGAGTCTCTCGGGGGTTTGGACTTTTCCAAGCCGCCCACCATGCCTTCGGGCGGCGGCGGATTGGTTTCCACGGCGCATGATTATTTAAGGTTCGCCCAAATGCTGTTGAATGGCGGCGAACTGGACGGTGTGCGCATTCTCGCGCCGGCTACGGTGAAGCTGATGACCTCAAACCACCTGCGCCCCAGCCTGATGTCCGGGCAATTCAGAATCGGGATTCAGCACATCCGGCCGGGCTTCGGCTATGGGTACGATCTGGCCGTCTTTACCGATCCCGCGCTGGCGGATAATCCGGTGGGCAAAGGCACCTTCCTGTGGGACGGAGCTGCCGGAACCTGGTTCTGGGACGATCCAGAGAACGACATCGTTTTCGTAGGCATGATCCAGCGAATGGGTGGAGGCGGCCTGGACATGCCCAACATGGAAGAGATGACCCGAGCCACCACTTATCAGGCACTCATCAATCCCGGAAAGTAACGGCAGGTTTATCCAGCCGGATGGATGACGATTGGCGGGGTAGAACTGGTTGCGCGGGACGGCAGTGCCTGCGTTTGCGGTTTTTAAGCCCCGCGTTGTCCGATCAATAAAACTAGCGGACCGCAAGCGCGGCGGACTGCGCTGCAACAATAAAACCGGGGCGGATGGTGCGTCGACACGGGCCAAGCGCTACCAGGCGTGATTATCTTCGCGGTCGGCGTCAATGGATTCGCCATCCAGATGGAAAAATGTGCATCCAAATCTATTTTCGATTTCGTCCAGAAGGTAAATAAACGCGCCGCCCAGCCCCATGAACCGGAGTTCCAGGATGGGCCGCGTCTGGTCCGTTAAATCCAGATCCACAAGCTGATACCACGACGTGTTTTCAATCAATCGGGGATAAATGTTAATGTTTCCCTTTAGAAAGCCTTGAGGGCAGTGCCGGCTGTTGAATTGCTTCATCTGCTCGGGCGTGTCGAAGCGCTCGACGAGCCGGCCGATCGTTTCACGCGTTGAGGGATCGAGATTGGCGGGATCCTTCAGGCCAAAATTCAGGAAAACGATGATTTCATCCTGCCTGGCTTGGTCCCGCAGGGCATCTCTGTATTCAACCAGCAGATCGATCATCCGGGTTGCTGCCTCCTGGGCCGGCTGCACCTTCTCTACTTGTTTCAGCGCGGCGATCAAGGGGTCCAGGTGAGGATTGTCTTTTGCCAGATCGGCACAATACCGGCGCAATGTGCCGATGCCGCTTCCACTTCCCGTGACGCTCACTTCAATGCTGATTTTTCGTGGATCGAGGAATTCAAGATCAAGGATTTGCCGGACTCGATTGGACAGTTCTTCTATGCCTGCCAACTGGCATCCGTAAGCGCATTCGTGGGGAGGATTGTCCGCCAATCGCCTGAAGAATTGAAGAATCGAGCCCATGGACTGGACCTCGCAGCCGTTCGTGTGGCAAGCACTGCTGAGAGTGGACGGCGAATGCATTCTATTGCCTGCCCTCATGTGGAGCAAGCCATTTTGCGGCGGCATCGGCAAGTTTCGACGGACTGCTGCAAACACCGCGCACACCTCGGGCCAAGCGCGATTTGTGGGGGGATAAAAAGAAAGAAGGGCCGGAGAGTATCCGGCCCGGAAAGGTTGATTTTGCGATTTGCCTACGAACTGGCTTTGAAACGCTTGATCTGCTTTATATGGATCATGTTGCCATTCATGGCAAGCGTGCCCATCACCTGGACCTGTTTCCCACTGTAATTTGCAGCCTTGGACTGGGAGTCCAGCTTGTGGGTTTTTGTGCTTGTCGCCAGGACGAATTTCCCCTGGTGTTTTTCGATGGTGCCGATGAAGTATTGCAACTCCCTGGCCTGTTTACCCTGAACCTTGGGGTATTGCGATTGTCCCTGCATTGCCGGTTGCTGGGTGGCAGGAGTGTTCTGGGCAGAGGCTGTCCCAGAGGCGATTTGCACAAGCCCAAAAGGCAGCGCGAGTGCAAATACCATCGTGGTCAAGATTGTTCTTTTCATCCATTCACCTCCTGTTTGGCGTTGGGTGTTATCCGTCTTGTGGGAAAACACGCGAGTCCCCGTTGCGGGTGTGACCCCAGACAATCCCCTTGTCTATACGGCGGCGCTGCCCCCGATGAGGGTTGCACGGGACCGCGGAGCTTTTTCCCGATAGTCATGGTGAACCTTTGGCGCGAGACAGAGTGGATGCCTTAACCGCCAGCCAATTGCTTTAACCTGCGGCGGGATGTACACTGCCGGACAGTCTTGGCTCCGGGTGGAGCCTACGTTCATTAACCGTCACAGGGCAAGAACCCAAAAATAGAGGGAGGGTACATCATGAAGAACAGACGAATTGTTCTGGTCGCAGTGGGTGTAGTTTGTTTTCTGGGCGGCACGATGATTCCTTCAGGACATTCGGCGCCACAGGAAGCGGCAGGTTCGCAGGCCCCGAAATACTTTATCGTGAATTGCATGAAAGTGAAGCCTGGACAGTACCAGCAGGCCATGCAGGCCGAGCGCGAATGGAAGCCAATTGAACAGGCTTTCATCCATTTCGGCCAAAGGGCAGCCTGGGCGGTGTACGCGTATCACTTCAATCCCGGATCGGACGCAAGGTGCGACTACATTACCGTTGATGCTTTTAGCAAATGGTCGGAACTTGAAAACCCATACCCCGATTTTCAAAATGTGTTCAAGAAGGTTTATCCCGACAAGGACTTCCAGCAATTTCTGCAAAAGAGCGACGAATCCCATGAAATAGCCCATCAGGATGTCATGGTGTTGGCCGATCACGCAGAATAAAGGACGCGCAGGTCCGGTTCTTCAGAGTAATGGTGAGCCACGGTCAGAATGAGGTCCCACTGACCGTGGCCGCCATGGACGCTCCATCCGCGCAAATCATAAAGAACAAGATGGTCGCACGATCCGCGTGTGCGGTCATTCTGAGCGGAGCGAAGAATCCCTGCATTTTAGTTTTTGAAACAACTACAGAGATCCTTCGCTTTGCTCAGGATGACGTGCGGAGAGGCCGCGAATACTTACCGTGACGCTTCAGTGGTGCCGGTGAGGGATTTGATAAAGGTGATCATGCGGGGATCGGTCCAGTTGGTGGCGCCGATGATTTTTTCGGCCACGTGCCCGTCGCGCCCGATGATATAGGTTTCAGGAAATTTGTAGGTGC
>JBJKQZ010000542.1:0-7201 GCA_046704865.1 Terriglobia bacterium | reverse complement strand
ATAGTGTGGGGGAGAATGAGTACGTGTAGTTTAACGAGAGGTTCTGCACCTTGACACGATTGCCATTGCCGTCCGCCGCCAGGACATTCCTCTGTGCGGCAGAAAGGTCCGGCGGTTCATTAAACTTGGTCCAGAAATAACTGCCGCTTAGCTGGTTCTTGCCGTGAATCCAGTCAATCTTTGTCATCCATTGGTCATCGTTCTGGACCACCGATGGACCAGCGTATGTCAACTGACGTCCGGGACCGTTGGGAAGAGGAATGTGGGACAGGAAGAAGTTAGACGGAGCGCTGAAATCCGTTGTTGGAATCTGATTGCCCGCGTAAGGAACATTGGTCGAAGGGTTTACCAATTGGTCTGGAATATCTGAGAAGTTCCCGTTCCGCTCATCCGCAGTTGGAACAAATGCAATCTGACCTTGTGCGGCGCTCCGGATCCTTGTCCCCTGATAAGTGCCAAAGAAGAACAACTTGTCCTTGACAATGGGGCCTCCCACACTTCCTCCGAACTGATTGCGTTTCAGCGTATCCTGCGTTGGGGCAAAGAAGTTCCGGGCATTCAAGGCACCGTTCCGAAGGAACTCAAACGCGTCTCCATGAAACTGATTCGTGCCTGACTTTGTGACGATGTTCACCACCGCTCCGCCCCGTCCGTACTGGGCCGAAAGGTTCTGGTCTTGAACGTCGAACTCCTGGACCGCGTCCGGGTTGGGGAAAGGGAGATTGGCATTCAGGTATGTGTCATTGTGTCCGGCCCCATCCATCTGATAATTCACGCCACGTGTTCCCAGCCCACTCACGCTTGCGTCCTGTTCGCCCGGATAGACTCCACCTTCGCAATTGGCGAGGCAATAGCCGGGGCCGACGCCGGTTTCATTCACTGTCCCCGCAGCCAGAAACAGCAGTTCCTGTGCTTGCCTGCCATTTAACGGGAGATCGACAATTTTCTTCTGGTCGACAAGCTGGCTGATTGTTGCCGTTCGCGTGGTGAGCACCTCCGCATTACCAGCGACTGTGACCTCCTGTGTCAATGCTCCGACCTTTAACTTGACAATCTGAGTGGCGGCCTGGTTCACCGTCAGGACGATGCCCGTCTGAACATAGGTGGTGAAGCCCTGTTTTGTAACTGTCAGTTTGTAATTACCAACGGGCAAAGTAGGGAAAAGGAACTCACCGTTCGGCTGGCTGGTTATTGTTCTTGTAAGGCCAGTCCCTTCATTTAGTACCGTGACGGTGGCATCAGGAACAACAGCGCCCGCAGGATCCTGAACGGTTCCGCCAAGGCTTCCTGTTGTGTATTGGCCGCGCAATGGCACGGCGGCGAGAACACCCAACGCGAGCAAAAGCACCATGAAAAACTTCAGAAAGTTATCTGACATCTTGTCGATGGACGATTGCATATGCAAATTTGTTAAAGGTGCCATGGGTCGGCCTCCAACCTCTCAATCGGAATCCGGATACTGTCCACAGCTACTGGGATTGGTAAACACGTAACACTATCTTGGCGTGTAGTCAACTTAAATTCTTCAGAATTGATGAAAAATTACAACACATTTACAGCACCAAATACGAGAAAGCTGAAAGACGAGCCCATGTGGTGTGTCGGAACAGAATTCACCCAAAGGATGGACTCATCATAATCCGGCCCCAGATTGAGGACCGTTTCCGACAAGTTTTAGAAGAAAGTCGATTATTGAGCTACGGGTGTCTTTGTAAATACACAAAACCCCGTTTACCAACCGACAACCAGAGTAAGGGCACGCCTAAGAACGGAGCTTGTCTGCAGTTGTACCCGCCTTGCGGAGCGTGGGGAGATTGGGGATGCCCTTAAAGAGATATTGCTGGAGTTGGTGGGCACCCGTTCGGTGCAATTGTACCTGCCTCTGCAATGCTTCCGTCACATCCTGGGAATTGGTCTGCCTGCGGCCCGTGCCGGTTGCGATTAGAAAAAGAACAATTACTAGCCGCTTTGGATTCATCATTTCTCCCACGGGAACTCCGAGTTCGTCCAACTTACTTCGGTTTCTCATATCTGGTCAGTCAACCTAAGGTGACTCCCTTTCAGGCTCACTGCGGCAAAGGTGGGCGGGTCGGTTTTATAGAGTATTAATCGTCAGCTTTCGTCGAGGGGAAATCTTTGGAAGCGCAGATCCAGGAAATTTCCATCACTAAGCAGGAATTCCTTAATTCGCATCCCTCGTGAGGACTTCCCCTCGACGCTTAACTCTTAGAATTGGAGCCGCAAGGACATTTGCAAAATTCTTGGGCTTTGGGCGCCTGTGATGTACCCAAACGTGTCGTCAGTCACCGTCGTATCCGGATTCAGAAAATTCGGGTGGTTGAAGACGTTAAAGAACTCTGTGCGGAATTGGAGCTTTAGCCGCTCCGCAAGAGAGAAAGTCTTGTACGCCGCAAAATCGACGCCAAAAACACCCGGCCCGATCAACGTGTTGCGGCCCACATTACCAAATGTATTGTCAGCCGGCACCACAAAGCACCCCGTCTGGAACCACGGATTTTGTGGATAGACCCTGCTGTTCGGAGCGCCGCCCGAGTAGCGTGGGGTGCAGATCTGGCTGGCTTGGTCGTCCCCAACCTCCGGCAGGCTAAACGACGTGTCGGTAGCGGTGTCGATGTTCAGCGGGAACCCGCTTTCCCACGTCCAGATTCCAGAGGTGGCCCACCCACCCAGTACAGCGTTCTTGAATCCCTGGCCATATCCGGGCAACTGCCAGACATAATCGAGGATGAATCGGTTCGGAACGTTGAAGTCAGACACGGCACGGTAAGCTCTCACGTTGTAGGGATTGATCACCGTTATTGTGTCCATATCGCTGGTGCTGGACGCCCAATCGATACTTTTGCCCCAGGTGTAATTGGCATCGAGAAGCAACCCATGTGAGAAGCGTTTCTGGAGGACCAACTGGAGCGCATTGTAGTTTGAGTTTGCCCCTGAGATGTCCATTGTGATCTGTCCATAAGCCTGATAGGGACGTCGAGCGTCTTCGTTATCCGCTGTCGCCGTTGGGCTGGGTAGCGGGGCGTTCACGTCAGTGTTGTAAGAAAGGTGTGTTCCTTTGGAGCCAACATAACTTCCTCTCACCAGGATGTTCCGGGCGAACTGGTGCTCCACGGTCAGGTTCCATTGCATCATCTCCGCTGGCTTCCAGTCTGGTGCAAAGGAAACCGCCAGATCAAGCGGGACGGGGAAGAATGCATCGGAGGCGCTCGGAATCTTGGGGGCGTATTGCGCTGGGAATGGATTGGCGATACCCTCCGAGCCGTACGGATCGGTGAAGGATACTCTTCGGAAAAGATATTGCGGACTGAAGGGTGCGCTGTCCACCATGTGGTTAAAGGACTCGAGAAATGGAGCCTGGTAGAACATTCCATATCCACCGCGGATTACGGTATCGCGATGGCTGCCCATGCTGTAGGCGAACCCAAAGCGTGGAGCAAGGTTTGCCCACGTGGTATTGAACCCTGAATCCGGGCAGCCGGAATCGCCGGCAAAAATGTAGCCATTAGGCGCGCTTGGGAATCTGGTTGACTGGCGCCCGGGACGGAAGCATTCCGTGCGGCCCAGAGAATCTGTGTATCCAGGAAAAGGATCCCATCGCAGTCCCAGATTGAGAGTCAGGTTCGGGCGGAACTGGTAATTATCCTGAACGTAGAGGCTTGTCAGATTGGCCCGGTGGGATCCAAACTCGCCACCTCCCTGTTGGAAGTTGTCCACATATCCCAGCAGGTAATCGGCAAAAGCGTTACCGCTGTGGGAGCGGAAAGTCAGACGCGGGTTCTGCTTGTAGTCATTGTTCAGGACTACGGATGGCCGCAGAAAGTCGCCGCCGAAGATGACAATATGCCGGCCATGAACCCAGTTCACGTCATCCGTAAGCCGGTAATTGTCCCGATTGAATTGGCCTGGGGCGCCCGTGCTCATGCTGAAAAAGCCGCTGACGTTGAGCCGCAGTTCCGCCGGGTTTGTTACCGAGACTTTTGAACCGATATCCGCCAGGCTGAAAGGAGTGCCAGGTAGAATGGTGCTGTGGTTGCGCGTGTAGGCAAATGTGAAAATGTTGACCAGCGAGGAAGTGAAATTGTAAGTGTCGCTGATGCCAATATCCTGGACGCGGTCGTTGAATCCAGAAGAAGACTGCAATGGATTCTGCTTCCCGATAAACGGTTCATTCAGGTAACGAGTAAAAAAGTAACGTCCATAAAGGTGGTTTCGGTCGGACAGGTTGTAGTCAACCCTCCCCATTGCCTCATGTTCACTCTGCTGAACCGGAGACCTTGGCAGCACAGTTACGCCGCCCGCTGTGGAGAGTGGAATTCTGGCCAGCAGGTTGCTGGCGGCAGTATCCATCATATCGGGCGTAATGATGTTGCCGGGGATGGGATCGCCCGTAAAGGGATCCACCAACTGAGTTCCCGGAAGCAGGGATGAGAAGTTTCCGCTGGCAAATGCCTGGCTGGGCAAATTGACCGAATTCCCAAAGGACTCGCTCCGGATGATGGTTCCCTGGTAGCTGCCGAAAAAGAATGCCTTGTCGTGAATAATGGGTCCGCCCAGCGTGCCACCAAACTGGTTCCGTTTCAACAGGTCACGGCCAGGATTGAAAAAGTTGCGAGCGTTCAGGGCTCCATTGCGAAGGTAATCGAACGCGCTGCCGTGGAGCTGGTTGGTGCCGGACTTGGTGACCACGTTGACAACTCCGCCCGCGCCTCGGCCGTACTGGGCGCTGTACGTGTTGGTCTGGACACTAATTTCCTGCACTGCGTCCGGGTTGGGATACGGGTCGTTGACATTGGTATACGTGTCTTGGTTGCTGGCTCCGTCCAGATTGTATTCAACTGAATCAGCACGCGCGCCGTTGCCGGCCACAGCCTGCGCGCCGGGGTAAGTGACGCCCTGGAATGAATCGCCGGAACCTCGGGCATTTGTTGCAGTGCTGGAATTTGCTCCTTCGTTGACTGTCTTGCTTCCCAGGCTGACCATACCCGGAGAGAGGGTTACCAACGCCGCGGTCAGGCGGCCCTGTAGAGGAAGGTTACCTACTTCCTGGCTTGAAATTCCCCGGGCAAGCGTCGCCTGCTGGGTCTGGACCAGTGAAATGTTGCCCGCCACAGTTACCGACTGCGTGGCTGCTCCGAGCGTAAGGCTAATCGGGACCGTTAGAGTCTGATCAGCTTTAACAATGATGCCGGTCTGGACGGCACGCTGAAATCCCGTGGCCTCAACTGTAAGAGAATAGGTTCCAACAGGAAGACCTACAAAAGCAAAGCTTCCATCAGCTGACGTGGCCGTTTGGCGCGTTATCCCTGTTTCAGTGTTTGCGGCTACTATCTTTGCCCCCGGCACCGTCGCTCCGCTCGGATCGACGATGCTCCCGCTGATGCTTCCTGTGGGTTCAGCAGCGTTGACAAAACTAAGGGGAAACAAACCGATGCATAGTGCGCACAACAACAAGACAAACTTCTTCATGAGTGCCTCCTTTGGCAACTGCTCATTGGCAATCCGAAATTTGGGAGAACTCTGTTGGAATAGGCCCTTGCCTTTTTGCAGAGATGGCCTAATTGGGTTTTGACTACCAGCTATGAACTTAGAGCAACCAGTCGAGCACCTGTCCTTCTGAACCCACGAACCGGCGGCTCATCGTTACTACGAAAGGAGGTTGGACCCAAGAACGACGCAGAATGAGCAGGAGGCTACATGAATATGAATTGCGGCCTCTAATTCCATAAATGTTGTGGTCAAAATGGTCTGTTTCTATTCTTCTCTGTGATGACTGCGGATGCGAAGCTCAACATCTGCCCTGCACCAGCTTACAGTTCACCAACGCTACCGATGTATCATGAATACCTCTATCGAGTCCGGGTGTCAAGAAAAAACGTCAGAATTCTGTGAAAACATTACTAATATTATGGAAATAGCTTAAATATGCTTTTGAAAATGTCTGAAAATGTTGGTTTGTACAGAGGCGCTTCAGTTCAAATTAGAAAACGTGTGGCGCTGGATGGAACGTTATCTATTTATTTGTCAGTATCTTGTAAAAAGATCCGGAGAGAATGTTACCTTTGTTGCCCATCCAGAACTGTCGAGTGATTCATTCGGGCAAGATACAGCGATTGAAGACTCGGATTTGTTTCCATCCGAGTAGAGGCAAGCTCATAAAGGAGGCTGTCGTTAGGCAGAACCCAGATGGAAGAGCGGCTGGAGACCCTTGGCCTGGGCCATCAGCTTTTTGGTTTCATCGTCGTTCACGGGAGTGAAGCGTTCGGCCGTGTCCATTGCCAGGCGAAAGTAATTAATGTCGCCGGGCGGAATGGCGGCCGTAACCGGCTGCGAGAGCGTCCATCGAAGTGCGAGTTCGGCTTGCGTGGGGAGCGCGGTCGGTTGATACCAGCATTTGTCGTAAGGATGGTGCTTCTTTTCGGAAGCCGGCCAAATTGTTTTAGCCATGGCCTTGATGGCCATCATGCCCATCTGCCTTTCGCGTGCGCGCTGGATGATCTGCGGGCCAAAATTGGCCTGTGAGTACATGACGAAATTGATGGGGAAAAGTACGGTGTCAAACTCAAACTGGTCCATCGCCACCAGCGCAGCTTCAACCGAGTGGGCGGAAAATCCGAGGAAACGCACCTTGCCGGCCTTTTTGGCTTCGACAAAAGCCTCAATGGCGCCGCCCGGGCCGAGCGCCTTGTGAACATCTTCCATTTTGGCCAAAGCGTGTAGCTGGTAGAGATCGAAATGGTCGGTTTGGAGCTGCTTGAGCGATTCATCAAGTTCCTTCTGGGCCCCGGCCTTGTCGCGGGCAATTTCTTTGCAGGCCAGGAAGACGCGGTTGCGGTACGGCTTGAGCGCCGGACCCATCCGCTCCTGCGCGTTGCCGTAAGAGGGAGCAATGTCAATGTAATTGATGCCGCGGTCCACTGCTTCCGCCACAATGTTGTTGGCAAAAGTCTGGTCAACATCCATCACGACAATGCCGCCCATGGCGATGATGGAAAGATGCTCGCCGGTTTTGCCAAGAGGGCGGCGGGGAATCGTTCTTCCCGCAGGCACTGCCTTTTCACTGGCCGCGAGCGGTTGGAGCAAACCTTGAGAGGCCGCCAGACCTGCCGCGGCGGTGGTGCCTTTTTTCAGGAAATCTCGTCGTTTCATCGCAAGCTCCTTCAGGCGTTACGCAAACTTCGTT
>JBJKQZ010000541.1:0-5505 GCA_046704865.1 Terriglobia bacterium | reverse complement strand
CCGCTCAGCTTTAACAGAATCCGTCGAAAAACCGGCTCGCTCATAGTTTATGGGCGTCTTTCTGACCTGCCCGGGAAAACACGCTTCAATTCGATGCGCCATCCTCGGCGGCAGCGCCGACAGATTCTCCAACCTTAAAGCGGGAAAATCGCCGGACCAGGATATTTTCGCCAAACTTGGCAATCCTGGAATTGATCAGTTCCCCGATCGTCACGTTTCCAGTTCCGTCCTTGATAAAATGCTGTTCGTACAGGCAATTCTCTTCAAAAAACTTGCGCAGCTTTCCTTCGACGATGCGATTCACAACTTCCGCCGGCTTGCCGCTCTCCGCAGTCTGAGCCCGCAGCACTTCGCGCTCACGGTCAAGAACTTCCGGATCCACATCTTCCCGGCGGATAAACCGGGGGTCCGTGGCACAAATCTGCATCGCCAGGTCATGGACCAGCTGCTGGAATTCAGCGTTGCGCGCGACAAAATCAGACTCACAGTTCACTTCAATGATCACGCCAATCTTCCCGCCAGCGTGAATATAGGAGCCCACCAGACCTTCCGTCGCCGTGCGGCTCGCCTTTTTCGCCGCCGCTGCCTGGCCGCGCTTACGCAGAACCGTAAAAGCCTGCTCCAAATCGCCGCCGGCTTCGTCCAAAGCCTTTTTGCACTCCATCATCGGAGCGCCGCTCATCTCTCGCAGTTTCTTAACCAAATCCAGTGCAACCGCCATCCTGTCCTCTCACTCCCCAGACACGAAAAAGGTAGGCAGAAAAACCCAGACTGCCTACCTTTTCAACGCATCATCTTCTCAGTTCCTATTTCCGATCAATGCTCAACGCGTCAGACTCGCCCTCTTCGCCGTGGCGTCCCCGGGGCTTACCCGGAAATCGCGGCTTCTTTTTGGCCCGGTTTCGCCCTTCGGAGTCTTCCTCTCCCCCCGTGGCGGTCCGTGCGGCCTCCTGCTCTGCCTCTTTTTCTTCAAGCCGCAGGTACTTTTCGTAATCCTCCTCAGCGATGTCGAAGGAGACTTCCGCTTCTCCAACAATCAGTTCGCCGGCGTCAATCGCGTCCGCCTGCCGCCGCGCTTCAAGTTCCTCAGCAGCCTTCTCGGCGGCGATCTTCTCTTCTTCCATCTGCTTCTCAATCGCCAGCTGACGGCCTTCCAGAATGGCATCCGCCACCCGCGAGGTAAACAGCCGGATCGCCCGAAGAGCATCGTCATTGCCCGGAATCACATAGTTCACAAGATCCGGATTGCAGTTCGTATCCACAATCCCGACCACGGGGATGCCCAGCTTCCGAGCTTCCAGCACTGCAATTTCTTCCTTGTTTGAATCGATCACAAACAGAGCGTCCGGCAATCCGGGCATTTCCTTGATGCCGGCCAGGTTCTGATCCAGATGCTTGCGCTCACGTTCCAGGCGCTGAACTTCCTTCTTGGTTAGCAGTTCATACCGCCCATCCCTGCTCATCTCCTCCAGTTCGCGCAGCCGCTGGATGGACTTCTGAATGGTGGTGTGGTTCGTAAGCAATCCACCAAGCCAGCGATGATTGATGTAATACATCTGGCATCTCTGGGCTTCTTCGGCGATGGCCTCCTGCGCCTGGCGCTTGGTCCCGACAAAGAGGATGACCCTGCCGGTCCGGGCAAGCTCAGCAAGAAACTTTGTCGCCTCCTTAAAAAGTTTGAGGGTTTTCTGGAGGTCGATAATATAAATTCCGTTCCGCTCCCCGTAGATGTACTCCTTCATCTTGGGGTTCCAGCGGCGGGTCTGGTGGCCGAAATGTACGCCAGCCTCCAGAAACTCTTTCATCGTGATGTTCGACAAATGTCCTCCAACGCCAGAAAATCAGGGGCGCTTACGGGCCCGGGCTCACTACGCGGGCCTGAACGCCTGGTACCTGTCAATCTCAATTTTACCGCTTCGAGAACTGGAACCGCTTGCGGGCGCCCTTCTGTCCGTATTTCTTTCTCTCTTTGGCGCGCGGGTCGCGGGTAAGGAAGTCGCTCTGTCGCAAGCGGGGACGCAACTCAGGGTCAAACAGGATCAGCGCGCGGGAAATGCCCATCCTTGCGGCGCCCGCCTGGCTGTGAATCCCGCCACCCTGGGCAATCACCAGAATGTCGAACTTGCCATCGTTTTCCGTAAACACCAGCGGCTGCCGAACTTCAGCACGCAATACCTCAGAAGGGAAATACACTTCAAAGGGCCGGTGATTTACCTGTATCTTCCCGGTGCCGGGCGTAAGCTTCACCCGCGCCACAGAAGTCTTCCTTCGTCCAGTTCCCCAAAATTGACTTAACTCAGCCACACGAACTCCTCACACATTGCGCTTGATGTCTTAATCGTTACTATACCGCCAGGCGGGCCGGCACAGGATTCTGTGCCTGGTGCGGATGCCTTGGACCAGCATAAACCTTCAGTCGCGTCGCTAACCGGCTTCCCAAACGGGACTTGGGGAGCATCCCCAGAACCGCTTCGCGAATCAGTTCTTCCGGCTTTGTTTCGAGCATCCGTTGAGCCGAGGTTTCCTTCAGCCCTCCCGGATATCCCGTGTAGTGCCGGTAAACCTTCTGCTCAAGCTTTTTCCCGGTCAAACGTACTTTTTCCGCATTGACGACAATGATCCCATCGCGATGGTCGGAAAACGGAGTCCAGTCCGGAGAATCTTTCCCGATCAGGATCCGCGCAGTGCGGGCCGCCAATCTCCCCAGCACAACACCATCGGCATCAACCACGTGCCAGCGAATTCTTCCTCGTTCTTTTTTCTGAAAATGCGTATCCACTTCTCTTATATCCCTAGTTTCAAATGGGTGAACCTTTCTATAATCTCCCACCCCCGTACTTTTTGTCAACAACCCTGTTTTCAAAATGTTGTTTAGCGAGGCACCCTAGCCATATCCGGAGAAATATCATAATGTGATATAATTCGGCCGTGAAACAATTGACTGCCTCAGCCCGCCTCCAGCCGCAAGGGAACCTGCCTAGCCTCCGCCAGTTGGCGGATTTCCGTTACCAGCTTCGAAAGTTCCTGCGCTTCAGCGAACGGGCCGCACGCTCAGTTGGCCTTACCCCTCAACAACACCAGTTGTTGCTTGGAGTTGCAGGGTTTACGGGCCGAGGGTGGGCGACCATCACCGAACTTTCTGAATTTCTTCAGGAGCGCCACAATGCCGTGGTCGGCCTTGTGCAGCGCGCTCAGCGCCGCGGACTAGTTCGCAAGGACCATGGAGAAGGCGACCAGCGGGTCGTGAGGGTGTATCTCCTTTCCAAAGGGGAAAAATTATTGGACAAGCTGACCGAACTTCATCAAAAGGAGGTCAAGCGATTCCAGCTTGGCGTTCTGAATCAGTCGAACTTCAACGCTTCTGAAAGAAGCGGGAAAGATCCCGCGAAAAGCTCAGTGGAAGAAAAATGACGCTTCGGACAAAACCGAAGTGAGTAATCCTCGCAAGTGTGTGCCGCCAGTGTTCGAGCAAAAAAGCAAAATCGTTGATCATCCGCGCTTTCGAAAGTACTTTGGGCCGATCCACGCCGACTTTGCCGCGGCCCGTGCCCGAGACCTGCGCAAATGGCTCTTTGTCGCGCCCATTATTGGGGCATTAACGGGCCTGGTCATCACGGGAATTGCGGTCGTTATCCTGGACAAGGTCTGGCCGCCGCTGCTGGGCTATTTCCTTCGTCATCACTGGGCCATCGTCCCGGGCTTACTTGTGGGATTTATATTGACCGGCCTGATCATGCAGCACTTCACGCCAGACCCCAATGAGCACTCTACCGAAGAGATCATCCGTTCCTATCATGAGCATCAGGGCAGAATCGAGATGCGCTCTTTTCTGCCTAAACTGGTTGCAGCGATTACAACGGTTGGCTTTGGGGGGAGCGCAGCGCTCGAAGGACCCAGCATTTACGGAGGAGGCGCCATCGGTTCGTGGCTATGGACCAGGCTCAGCAGGTTTGGCCTGGAAGAGGGCGACCGCCGCATCATGCTGATCAGCGGAGCGGCGGCAGGCATGGCTGCTGTTTTTCGCGCTCCACTCACGGGACTGGTGTTTGCGCTTGAAATGCCGTATAAGGACGACCTTGCCCACGAGGCGCTTGTACCTTCGCTGATCGCCTCCGTTGTTTCCTACGTCACACTGGTTTCATTTTTGGGCTCGCGGCCCCTGTTCGACTTTACAGGAGCAACATCCTTTTCAAGGAAAGACCTTTTCTGGTCTGCCGTGCTGGGTGCCATCTGCGGCCTGATTGCACTGGCCTTTGACATCGTCTACCGGCGGGCGCGCGCGTTTGCAATCCATTGCCCGATTCCCCACTGGATCAAACTCGCTGTGGGCGGCCTGATGACGGGACTTTGCGGGCTTGCATTTGTTTCGCTCTTCAAGGGTTCCCTGATCCCCATCGGTCCCAATTATGAGGCTGTCGATAAGATCCTTCTCGGGCATCACACAGCCATCGAACTGGCCCTGTTTGGATTGTTCAAGCTTGCCGCGACGGTCTTCTCATTGGCGAGTGGCGGAGTCAGCGCCATGTTCGTTCCGCTTTTCCTCACCGGCGCTTCGCTGGGGACAGCTTTCAGCCAGGCGATTGTCCACAGCACGGCAGTGGACCTTTACGCCGCGGTCGGAATGGCTGCCTTCATCGCCGGAGGCTACAAGGCCCCCCTGGCTGCGGTGGTGTTCGTGGCTGAAGCCACCGGAGGACATGCCTACATCATCCCGGCGCTTGTGGGAGCTGCCGTTGCTTACGCTGTTTCCGGTGAGGCCTCTGTCTCCGCCGATCAGCGCCTGCATGAGGGAATCCGGCTTCGGGCGCCCGGCTACATTCCGGTACGTGAGGTGATGCAGAAAGAGGCGCAGCCCATTCACGCAACTTCCACGTTGCAGGACCTTGCAGAGGCCGCAGCGCGCCATCCTCAACAAACAGTCTTCCCTGTTAATGATGACCGCGGCCTTTGGGGTGCGGTTTCCGTGCGGGCCCTCGGGACCATAGACCCGCGCCTCTGGGATGAAACCTTTGTTCAGGATATTGCAGACCAACAGGCGCTCAGAGTTGCTGAGAACTGTGACGTTATGGAAGCTCTCCGAATGCTGAGAAAACAGGCGGGACAGCATGTTCTTTTGGTGGTCTCAAAAGACGACCGATTGGAAGGAATCGTCACCAAGGCTGACATCCTGGAAGCATTGGAAAACCGGCTTGTTCATGATCCCCAGCCCGGCGCACTCCGGAGCAACTTGACTCCGTCGGAATCCTGATTCAAGCAGCATGCCGGGGACGGACCGTATGCCGCTGATCCCTCCAGAGCCGGCTGGCTTTCTACATCCTCAAAAAGACAAATCTAACGCAATCCCACCATTTATAGACCCGCTCCGTTTCTAATCCTGCTAGAATCTAGCAGGCAAAGGACAACCATGGCGAAAAATGAATGGAAAGTGGAGTCTCTGCTTCCGGGCAGTTGGCGCAGCGCCGCGTCAACTCTGCTATCCAACGAAAAACATCACCTGGTGGTCGA
>JBJKQZ010000540.1:0-7780 GCA_046704865.1 Terriglobia bacterium | reverse complement strand
CCCCAGGGCGATCTGGCCCTCGCCCGCGGCTCGGATTCGAGCGACGTCGTTTTGATCAGGAATTTCCAATGATAGAAACTTATTCACGTTGGCGGTTTTGCGGATCCTGTTTGGAAACTGAATGAATGTGAAAGGCACTACTGAACATTTTATAGATTCATCAAAATGTTGTCGGCCGCAGCTTGAAGTCAGCACGGGATTGACCTTATCGTGAGTTGAACTGAAACAAAACCGATGGATGACCGCTGGCAACAGATCGAGCGGATTTACCACGCGGCGCGCGGTGTGGAGAAGAGCGCTCGTGAAGAAGTCGTGGCGGCAGCCTGCGCCGAAGATCCTTCTCTGGGTGATGAAGTAAAATTCCTGCTGGAAAAGGCCGATCAAGCCGGCAGCTTCCTACAAACCCCGGCCATCGAAGTGGCTGCGGAGGCCCTGGCGAAGGAGAAGCTGCTGTCGGACCCGCGGAAACCGGCGTTTGAGCCCGGATTCATGATCGCGCACTATCGGCTGGCGGGGAAAATCGGCGAAGGCGGCATGGGAGAAGTCTACCGCGCCAGCGATACCAGGCTCCAGCGCGATGTGGCCCTGAAAATACTTCCCCAGGCATTCGCCCGCGACGCGGAACGCATGGCGCGATTTGAGCGTGAGGCGCAGGTGCTCGCCTCTCTCAACCATCCCAACATTGCCGCCATCCATGGTCTCGAAGAATCAAGCGGCATCCGTGCTCTGGTGATGGAGTTAGTCGAAGGCGAGACGCTGGCGGAGCGATTGGGACGAATTCAACCCTCCCCACATGGACCCTCTCCTCAGAGGAGAGGACGGTCCGGCGGGGCAGGATCGGGTGAGGGGTCACGTGGTTCGTTGTCAGCAGTTGACAACACTCTCCATATCGCCAAACAGATTGCCGAAGCTCTGGAATACGCGCACGAGCGCGGGGTGGTCCATCGCGATCTAAAACCCGCGAACGTGAAGATCACGCCCGAGGGCATGGTGAAGGTTCTGGACTTTGGCCTGGCCAAAGTACTCAATCCTCAGGAATCGTCTGCCGGTTCCGACCCGGCCCATTCTCCGGCGTTGAGCGCCAATGCCACGCAGCCGGGAATGCTTCTGGGCACGGCGTCCTACATGAGCCCGGAACAGGCCCGAGGCCTGCAAGTGGACCGGCGCTGCGACATCTGGGCATTCGGGTGCGTGTTGTATGAATTAATTTCAGCGCAGAAGGCTTTCGAGGGTGAAACAGCTTCAGACGTTCTTGCAGCTGTGATTACAAAAGAGCCGGACTGGAATTCCCTGCCGGCAACAACGCCTCCATCCGTTCAAAAACTCATCCACCGCTGCCTGGTGAAAGATCCCAGGCAGCGTATGCGCGACATTGGCGAGGCGCGCATCGCGATTGAAGAAACTCAGAGCGGCTCGGCCTTCCACCCAAGCCCTCTCCAATCGGGAGAAGGTGGTCCCGGAAAACGGGACCGGGTGAGGGCGTCGCCCTTGCGCCGCACCCTGCCATGGGCCATTGGCGGCTTGCTGGTGGCGACCCTGATTACTGCTGCGTTGCTGTGGAAATTTGCCGCTCCCACGCCGCAGGAGTTTCCGGTTTCCTTCTACATATCTCCGCCTCCCAAAACCACTCTTCGCGAATTTGGTTTCAACCCCGGCCCGGTGGCGGTCTCTCCTGATGGCGGCCAACTGGCATTTTCAGCCACGGATGAAAACGGAATCACCCGTCTCTATGTCCGGCATCTTGCATCGGAAATGTCGCAGGTGGTTGCCGGCACGGAAGACGCGGCATGGCCGTTCTGGTCGCCCGACGGCGGGTCGCTGGCCTTTTTCGCCGACCAGAAGCTAAAAACGGTAAATCTCGCCAACGGAAATCTTGAAGTCCTCGCCGACTCCTCCTGCCCGGATGGCGGAGCGTGGGGTCCCGGCGGGACCATTCTTTTTACGCCCCGTTGCCAGGGACCCATCTACAGTATTTCTCATTTGGGGGGAAGCCCGAACCCGGTCACCCAACTCGGAAGTAGCGAGGCGGGCCAACACTCGCCTGCATTCCTTCCCGATGGCCGGCATTTTCTTTATGTGGCGGGCTATGGTGGTTCCACTTCGGAGTCCGTTTGGATGGCCGCGATTGGCTCCAGCGAAAATCAACTTGTCCTCAAGAACGCCGGATATGCTCAGTTTGCCTCCGGGCATCTTCTGTTCTTTCGTGAGAACCGGGTCTTCGCGCAATCCTTTAATTCCTCAACTGGCGCGCTCGCGGGTGATGCCAGGGCAATCGTCGACGCTCAAACCTTCTCAGTGTCAGGCAATGGGGTGCTCGCTTACCAGGGCGGGACGATGAAAGGACGGCTCGAATGGTTCGACCGCAGTGGCAACCCGCTGGGCAGCATCGGTCCGGTCGCCGAATACCAGTCCGCCAGGATTTCGCCTGACGGTGCCCGCATCCTTGCCGACATCGTGGACCCGACATCGAACTCGTGGGACTTGTGGTCGTATCCCGCCGGTGGCGGACCTGGAACGCGGCTGACGTTCGGGCCGGGCACCAAGACCTTTTCAGTCTGGTCGCCGGACGGCCGGTACATCGCCTACTCTTGCCATTCGGACGGCAAACTGGGAATCTGCCGCAAGCCCGCGGATGGGTCCGGCCAGGAGGAAAAACTCCTTACTTTCAATAATTCCGTCTCCCGCGCAAACGTTGTGGATTGGTCCCCTGACGGCCGCTACATTTCCTTCAACCGGACCGACATTGAAGCATCGAACTCTGTAACCTGGGTCCTTCCCCTGCTGGGCGACCGTAAGCCGTTTAAAGTCGCTCCTGTTAATGCCCCTCAGTATGACGGCGTGTTTTCTCCCGACGGCCGCTGGCTGGCCTGCTTTTCCTTTGAAAGCGGCCGGTCCGAAGTTTATGTGGTGTCATTCCCGAAATCGGGCGGCAAATTTCAAATTTCCCAAAACGGCGGCTGGCTTGCCCGGTGGGACAGGAAGGGACACTTCTATTTCCTGAGCGGAGGGAATCGGCTGATGGAAGCCGACCTGACAACCAGCGGCGCATCGGTGCACATGACCGCCATCCGTCCCCTTTTTCAATTGAACCTGCCGAGCTACCCGGACCCTCTCTTCGATGTAAACGGCGACGGTAGCCGTTTTCTCGTCATCACCAGCGCCGAGCCCGATGTTTCCGGGTCCATCGGCGTGCTGCTCGATTGGGAATCAAGGCTAAAAGGGAAAGAGTGATGCGGGCGGGAGAGGGAGGAGTCGGGAGGTGTGAGATTCCCGGCACTTGCGGCGCGGCCGCCAGTGCTGAAGGCTTTGGCCTGCGGCGAAGCCTCGCAACTCCGATCGCGGGCGGGCTAGCCTTTCAGGCATGAATCGAGGGGAAGAACTGCGAGGCCAGCATCATCACCGTAAGCACAATCATAACCACGCAGGTGACCCATGCGATCACGTTAAAGCCCCGGGTGTTTTTGTGATCGCCCATCAGGTCTTCGCGGTTGGAAAGGCGCAGCATGAAGATCAGCACAAACGGCAGCATGATGCCGTTGATCACCTGGGAAAGCAGAATGATGGGCACCTGCATCTGTTCCCGAAGGATCACCACAGCCAGCGCGCCCACTGCAATCAGACCGGTGTAGAGCCAATAAAACGTGGGAGCCTCTTCCACTCGCTTGTCGATGCCGGATTCGAGCCCAAGCCCTTCGCAGACGTAGTATGCGGTGGCAAGCGGCAGGATGCAGGCAGAAAGCAGCGCGGCGTTGACAAGGCCAAAAGCAAAAAGCGCGGTTGCGGCATGGCCCGCCAGCGGACGCAGGGCAAGCGCGGCGTCCGCGGCGTTTTGAATTTCCCGATGGCCGGTGGAAAAGAGGGTTGCAGCACAGGCCACAATAATAAAGAAGGCAACTACGTCCGTGATGATGCACCCGACGATGACATCCCATCGGGAATAGATATAGTCTTTGAGCTTGATGCCCTTCTCAACCACCGCCGATTGAAGATAGAACTGCATCCAGGGAGCAATGGTTGTCCCCACCAGGCCGATGACCATGTTAAGATAGCCGTGGCCTGACTCCACTGAGGGACGGAAGATGCTGACTACCGACTCCTTCCATGCAGGGTGCGCAAGAAAGCAGGAGATGGGATAAGCAATGTAAAAGACACATGCCACCAGAAAGACCTTTTCGACAAACTCATAGGTGCCTTTGACCACCAACGCCCAGACCAGGACGGCGCCAACTGGCACGATAATATACCTGCTGGCGCCAAAGACCGACATTCCGGAAGCCAGCCCTGCGAACTCCGAGATCGTATTCCCCAGGTCAGCCAGCAGGAGGCAGACCATCAGGATGAAAGTGGTGCGGAAACCATATTCTTCGCGGATCAGGTCCGCCAGCCCCTTGCCTGTGACCACGCCCATGCGCGCTACCATTTCCTGCACGACGATCAGCGCAACGGTGACCGGAATCAGGGTCAAAAGTAGGGTGTAGCCAAATTTTGCGCCAGCCACCGAATAGGTGTAGATGCCCCCGGGATCATTATCGACGTTGGCGGTGATGATTCCCGGCCCTACTACGGCCAGGAAGATCAACAACCGGTTCCGGAAATTCTTTAAGCGCCTGCGGTCCATGCGCAACCTGTTCCAGTGGCGATGTGCCGCCGGAATTCCTTTCCTGCCTTCAATCCGGGATTCCTGTCTGCAGCGGGGGCTTGCTCTACCTGCGGCTTACGACCAGGTCTAGAACATCGTCCGCCGTTACCACTCCCGCCAGATGCTTCTTGTCATCCACCACGGGAAGTGAAAGAAGATTGTATTTTCTGAACAGATCGATCACCGACTTTGCATCCGTTTCCGTCGGCACGCTGAGGACCTCTTCATGGGAGAGGTCCCGAAGCGGAGTCCTGGCCGGGGCCAGCAGAATACGGGCCAGCGGCACGGCGCCAACCAGGTTTTCCTCCGCGTCAATCAGGAAGACGGAGTGGATGGATTCAACCGATCCTTCGAACTCCTTCATGGCTTCGATCACGTCCTCCACCCTTGCCGTCGCATTCAGGGCAATATAATGAGTGGTCATCAAAGCACCGGCGGTGTCTTCTTCAAACCCCAGCAGTTCCTTGACTTCCTGCGCACCCTCTGTTTCCATGTCGGCTAGCAGCTTGGCGGAGGTCTCAGGCGGCAGTTCCTGCAGGACGTCAGCGGCCTCGTCGGGAGCCATTTCGTCCACGATGTCGGCGGCTTTTTCAACCGGGATACTCTGCAGCAGCATCGCCTGCATGGAAGTTGGAATCTCAGAGATGGCCTGCGCCGCCGTCTCATGATCAAGCGCTTCGATAACGGACCTCTGTTCATCGCGGCTCAGTTCTTCCAGAATGTCTGCAATGTCAGCCGGGTGAAGGCGCGCCAGACGTTCGTAGGAAATCCGCAGTTTCAACCGGCGGGAGGCATCCGGCTCAATCAGATTTACAAATTCCCAGCGAATCGTTTTGGAAGGAATAAAGCTGCAAATTTTCCGAATGGTATGCTTGGCGGTCAATCCCTGCAGCAGGCGGCGGACTGCCGCAGCCAAGCCAACGTTCACCGCCAGAACCCGAAGTTCCGTGTGCCCGTCGGTAGGCTGAATTTCCAGGTCCACGTCATTTACGCGTACTACCTTGCGGTGGTTCACGTCGATCACCTGCTGGTCAAGAACGTCCTTCTTCACCCGCAGCAGGTCTCCGAAAGACTTGCTGGCGTGAATTTCAGCCCGGGTCACGGAGGTCTGCGCAGAACGCACCGTGATCGCCTGCATTTGCTCGCGCGCGATATAAGTCAGTTTCTTATCAAGCGTCTCAACAATGTACGCAGCCACGCGCAGGGAGTTCTGGTTGGGATCGATGCCCAGGTCGATCACGCGCCCCAGGTACGCGCCCATCACGTCATAAGCCGGCAAATTCTCAATTTCCGTAAAGTAAATCATTGCTTCCTCCCCGGGGAGAGTGCACGAATGCACGCCCTCCGAATGCCGGGAAACTCTTCGCGCGGAAAAATCCCCAGAAAATCAAAAGCCCCGTGCGAGCCGTTGCTCCCACGGGGCCGAGAAATCCGTCCAGGACATAGCATCACTGTCCGGACAACCTCCTGGTCTGAGCTTCAGCTCCACACAACGTACTTTCCCCGTTCCCATGAGGATAGCCACTTTAGGCAGGGCCTTAATCCGGCCGTGCCTGCTCTACCCGTTGGCGCGTCTCCGCGTTTCCGGGCAGTGGCTTGTGTTTGCGTGGTAACCTCGCCTAACGAGGCTTGCACTTGCTGTAATAAAGAACTCTATTGCCTCCGGGCGCTCAAAAAAGGCCTATTAACCTTGATACAAACAGCCCCAAAGTTTGTCAAGAAAAAAGGGGAAATGCGCCCTGGATGAGGCCATTTCCGTACCCGGGCGGCCATCTGCTCTCACCTTTGATCGTCCGCTACTTCATACGCCCCATTGCGTATTTGATGCCATTCAGCAGCATTTCCTGGTACCACTTGCTGTTCCAGACGGCGTCTTCGTGGCCCAGCACTGTGACAAAAACCCTGCCCTTGCCGTCATGGCGCGTCCAGGCCAGCGGCCAGCCGTAAAAGCGGTAGTGCACGTTTTCCCCTGGCAGTGTTTTCTTCATGTTGACGGAACTGGGATCGAGCCGAAGCAGCACGTGCGAAGTCTTGTATTGGAAGTCGGCAGTCTGGTAGATCTCGTCGTTTACCTGGAATGATTTCCCCAGGAAGCCGACAATCGGGCTCGAGGGATCGGTCACTTCCACCGTCACCTTCTGGTGCCAGGCATGGTCATTGAAATACCCGCCCACCACCTGCAGATAAGGCTCCCATTCATAGAAGGTGTCCGTGGAGCTGTGGACGCCCACGAATCCGTGGCCCGACTTGATGAAGTGGATAAACGCATCCTTTTCCACCTGGGTCATGGGTAGCTCGCCCGTAGTAAAGAACATCACCACGTCATATTTCTTCAGATTTTCAGCCGTAAAAGCTCCAACATCCTGCGTGACGGTGGTGTCAAACAGGCCCGATCGCTCTCCGATCTCCTTGACCACTTTCTCAGAAGTAGGAATGCTCTCGTGCTTGAATCCAGCGGAAAGCGTCATGTAAAGCAGGTGGCCTTTGCGCGGCTTGGCCAGAGCTTTCTGGCTAAAACCGAAAAATCCCGCGCCACCCAACACAATCAATGACAAGAACAGCATGACAGATCTGCGCATCGATACTCCTCTCTGCGTTATGAATTCGAATTCAGACGAGATATTTGAACTCCCGACCCTGGCCTCTTACAACACTGACGTCATGCCTTGCCCGCGCGTTGCGCTACCGCCTGGGCGCTGAGGGCCATTGTAATCTGCCGGCAAAAGGCTGGAAGGTCGGTGGGTTTGCGTGACGTAATCAGGTTGCCGTCAACAACGACTTCCTCATCCACGTACTGCGCGCCCGCGTGCATCATGTCATCCTTGATGGCCGTGAAGCAAGTGGCTTTTCGCCCTTGAACAATCCCCGCCGAACAAAGCAGCCAGCCGCCATGGCATATCGCGGCCACCACCTTGCCCGCCTTGTGCATGTCACGCACTAGAGCCACCATGCGGTCATCCTGCCGCAGGAAATCAGGGGCCCAGCCGCCCGGGATCACCACGGCATCAAAATCCGCCGCGCTCACTTCGCCAACCGACTTGTCCGCAACAACCGGGTAGCCTTTTTTGCTGTCGTAAGTCTTCCCTGCTTCCGCGCCCACGGAAACCGTCTCCGCGCCATCTTCACGAAAGCGCAGCAGCG
>JBJKQZ010000539.1:0-7099 GCA_046704865.1 Terriglobia bacterium | reverse complement strand
ACTGAAGAATCTTCGCAACGTTTCCTTCAAAGTCTCCCACGGTCGTATTGATCTGCGCGAGTGCGATTTTCATATGCTAAATGTGAGCGCCGCGAACCCTCTTCCTCAAATAAAATTCCAATTATACTGAAGGTGAGTGCGGGAAATCAGCATTGGTTATTCCAGTCTCCAGCCCTACCGAAGGGACATCACCGCAGTAGCTTGACTCATTTAGGCACCGTCTGCCGCGGCCTCTCCGCAAACGCATCACACCAGACTTCGCCGATCTGTTTTTCCGTCAAAGCGGTTTCCGCGCCACGAGCGACGCAATTCCACAATCAAGCCATTGCTCACGGTAAAAGATAATCTCCCAATCCCCAAACGCCTTCCGCAATTCGTTCCTTTCAAGGAGATGTGCGGGGCTTTGGGGTTTGAGGCCGAAAGCGCGGTGCTCCACGGTATACGTTTCGTAAATCACCAACCCTCCTGCCTGGAGAGCGGAACGTATAGACGGATACAATGCGGGGTCGCAGTACTTGAAACAGATGATAACGGAAAAGGTTTCAACGGGTAAGGTAAAACGCGTGAGGTCTGCCTGCACAAAGAGGGCCCGCAGATTCAACTGTGTTGCTGCTGCCCTGCCCTCCGCCAGCGATTCCCGCGAGCGATCTATCCCTGCCGCAGCAAGTCCGTGGCGGGCGAGAAATAGCGTATTTCGTCCTCCGCCACAGCCAAGATCCAGTGCGGGTCCATTGCGCGGAAGCAAAGCGGAAAAACGCACCAACAGGTCGCTTGGCGCGGCAGGCACACACAAACGCCTCTGTCTATCCGTCGAAAGAGTTTCTGGTTTGGGAAAGGAGGACATGGAGAGCGACGTGCCTGCCGGTCAGTACCAGGCCGCCAGGCACCCGCCAAATGCGTCAATTTATGTGCTAAAGGAGCTTCCGCAACCGCAAGTCGTCTTCACGTTCGGATTCTCGAATTTAAAGCCGGATCCTTCCAGGCTTTCAACAAAGTCAATTTTGGTCCCGTTCAGATACATCAGCGAGGCCTGGTCCACAAAAACTTTCAACCCGTCGAATTCATAGATCTTGTCAATCGCATTGGTCTGGGTTTCAAAGTTCATCTGGTATGAGAACCCCGAACAGCCTCCGCCCACAACAGAAACGCGAAGCCCCGCAGGCGCGGGGGTCTGCTGTGCCAAAATCTCTTTAACTTTGTCGACTGCGTGCGACGTCAGTTCAATAGCCATTCTTTACTCCTTTGGCTTGTCGGATGTGTAATCCCTCGTTACAACTCACTCTAAGTTAAATTAGCAAACCAGCCGTCAAAAAGCAAGTTGCCGCAGCCACGCACCGCATCGATCAGGCATCCGCGGATTGAAGGACTGTTCGGGGTGAAATCGAACATTATGCGGCACTTCCCTTTTGGCTCCGCCCGGTCTGCGAAGGCAGTTGCCGGCAGAATTTTCACGCTGAAACTGTACGGCACACCTGTCAAAGTGGACGCCTGTCGTGATAAGGGCGATAATAGAGTTTTGTTCGCGCAAGGTGCGGAGGAAACGCGGAATCCGCGGTTTTTATGGGGTTCGGGTCGTATGGCGGTCTTCCAGGGCCGCAAGGGGCAAAATGGACTCAACGGGTTGCCAAACCATCCTGTTTCTATGAGTGATGACCTGTTCCGGGGGTGCCAGTTGATTGCTTCAAGAAAGTCATTTTGGGGGATGACCGTCACCGGTTTCCTTCTTGCCTTGGCCCTTTTGTTCCCCGCCCGGAGCTTTGCTCAATATGCCGGTCAGGATGCCCTGGCTGCGTTCCCCGCCGACACGGTGCAGATGGCATATACAAATCTGGCATCACTCCGTTCCGTACCGCAATTTCCCCTGATTGAGGCCCATCTGTTGAGCCCACAGCTTCGCAATCTTGAAACTCTGCTCCGAAGCGCCGGCGTCGATCCCGACAAAAACGTCAATGAACTGGTTCTGGGATGGAGAGGCCAAGCGCAGGATACGACCCGGTTTTTCGGGCTTGCTGAGGGAACCTTTGATCCTGATTCGATACATCAATACTTCGTCAACAACAGGATGATGATCCAGCGCTATTCAGGGTACGACCTTTACGCATTTGGGTCCGGCGCAGCACGAACCGATATGTTTTTCACGTTTATCGATAGCTCAACGGCTGAGTTCGGCCGCCTCGGCGACCTGAAAGCGCTGATTGATGTCCGCACGGCCACGCACCCTGCCTTGAGTTCCAATGCCGACTTCCGCCAGTGGGAAGGCGACCTCGACGGCTTATCGCCACAATGGGGAATTTCGACCGGCCCAGCCGCCGCCAATCAGGCGATACCCTGGTTGACGCAGGGCAAAAAAATTCAGGTGGATCCCAGCGCCCTTTTCAGTTCGGTTAAAGCTGTGCTTTATCGTGTCGACTGGGGCAGCCAGATTATGGCCCATCTTTCGATCATCTGCCAGAATCCCGCAGCGGCGAACGGCTTCAGCCAGCTCCTCACCCTCTTGCGAGGCTCTCAACAGTCTATAAGCAAGAACATGTCGCCGGCGCTTTCGTCCATTCTGCAAAACATGAATGTGCAGGTGGATGGGTCCAAGCTGGATCTCGAAGCCTCGGCGTCGATCAGCGATCTCTCACAGCTTTTAAATGCCCCTGCTGCGAACCAGGGCCAGTAGCAAGTTTTCTGAATTCATATCCAACCAGTATCTTCAAAGGGAGAACTATGAACGTTAAAGTAACTCTGATTCCGGGCGATGGCATCGGGCCGGAAGTTTCTGACGCGACGCTGCGATTGCTTGAAGCCGCCGGTGCAAAAATCGACTGGGTTGAAATGTCTGCCACGCCCGTGGTGGGCCGCCGCAAAGGCGAGACAGAGATGAATCCCATTGTGGAAGCTATTCGCAAAACCCGTGTGGCGCTGAAGGGCCCCATCACAACACCCGTCGGAACCGGCCATCGCAGTATTAATGTGGCGTTGCGGAAGGCTCTTGATCTTTACGCCAACCTGCGTCCCGTCACGCACCTCCCTAACGTCAAAACACCCTTTGAACAGGTTGATCTGGTGATTGTTCGCGAGAATACTGAAGATCTCTATGCCGGCCTTGAACACGAAGTTGCTCCCGGAGTCGTGGAGAGCCTGAAAGTAATTACAGAGTACGCCTCCAGGCGCATTGCACACTTCGCCTTTGACTACGCCCGCCGCATGGGCCGGAAAAAGGTGACGGCGATTCATAAAGCCAACATCATGAAACTTTCCGACGGCTTGTTCCTGCATTCCATTCGCGAAGTTGCCCGGGAGTATCCCGATATCGAATTGAATGATTACATCATTGACAACTGTTGCATGCAGCTCGTTATGCGACCGGAAAGGTTTGACGTTCTTCTCCTCGAAAATCTTTACGGTGATATTGTTTCAGACCTGTGCGCGGGGCTTGTGGGCGGCCTGGGGCTGGTTCCAGGAGCCAACATCGGCGCCGACTGCTCGCTGTTTGAGGCTGTTCACGGCAGCGCTCCGGATATCGCAGGGAAACATCTGGCCAATCCCACGGCCATGATGCTATCGGCAATCCTGATGCTGCGAATGCTTGACCAGAAAGAAGTTGCTGACCGTGCCGAACGCGCCATCCACAAAATCTATCGAGAACGAAAGCACCTGACGCACGACGTCGGCGGCACGGTAACTACAGACGAATTCACTGCCGCCGTGATTGGAGCTCTGGATTAAGGTTGCGTGGGAATCTGCCGGCAGGCCTTTCAGCGGATAGACTTACCCGATTTCATTTTGGTGACCGCTTCCCTTCCCGTTCCGCACTGGGGCATACCAGCAGGCCAGGCGTTCTGCGGGTACACCCAGTGAATATAGCGTCTGAATCCACACCCAACTGAAGAGCGTCGGAAAAACCCCCTGGACGCGCCACCGGCGGTCGGAAACCATCATCGGAGGCTCCAGGCAAACAGTGCGCCCGGCGCGCTCCAGGCGGCGCACGAATTCGTAATCATCCATAATCGGAATTGTTTTAAATCCGCCAAGCCGGTCAAACGCTTCTCTGCGCACAAACACTCCCGAATCACCGTAATAGATTCCGAAGGGCCGCCGCACCCGGTAACACCATGTAAAGAATTTCTCCACGGCCGTGTCACCCTCAAACACAATCTGAAAGTTGCCGCCAATCACGGAAGGGTCACGCAAGCTGACTTCAACAGCCTTTACCGTCTCGGATTGTACAGAGATGTCCGCGTGAAGAAAAAGGAAAGCGTCTCCTGAAGCTTTCTGCGCAGCCGCGTTGCACTGAGTGGCACCGCCGCGAGCACTCACAACCAACCGCAAGGGGCGCGGAAAACCTGCAACAGCGTCAAGAGCAAGTTCGCGGGTCCGGTCGGTACTGCCGCCATCCGCGACCAGGACTTCAAAATCGCCCCGGACGTGCTTCAACGCTCCCAGCGCGGAAAGAATGGAAGTCTCTTCGTTATACGTTGGAATAATGATGCTGACCATACCGAGAATGGATGATCAAAAACGCAGAAAGATGCCGAAGGATTGAATATCAGCCTTCCTTGACAAAAGTGCCAAGCGCACGCAGCCTCTCATTGCGGCGGCGTTGCAACTCTTCCCCGGAAAGACCGCCAAGTTCGATGAGGCTCTGTTCAACCGCCGTCCGGATGGCCGCAGCGGCGGCTTGTGGATCGGAGTGCGCGCCCTCGGCTGGCTCGGGGACGATCTCATCAATAATTTTGAAGCCAAGCAGGTCTTCGGCAGTCAGCTTCAGGATTCGTGCGGCGTCTTCCTTATGTTCCCAATCACGCCAGAGGATGGAAGAGCAACTTTCCGGAGCAATCACCGAGTAGACGGCGTTCTCGAGCATCAGCACACGGTCTCCCACGGCGATGGCCAGGGCGCCGCCGCTGCCGCCTTCACCATGAATGATCGGAACAATCGGAACCCGCAGCTTGGGAATTTCCTTCAGGTTAAAAGCAATTGCCTCCGCCTGGCCGCGCTCCTCGGCCCCGATGCCGGGATAGGCGCCCGGAGTGTCGACAAAGGTTATGATGGGCAGATCGAATTTGGCGGCCAGCTGCATCAGTCGGAAGGCTTTTCTATATCCTTCCGGGTTGGTCATGCCGAAGTTGCGATGCAATTTCTGCTTGGTATCGCGCCCCTTCTGGTGTCCCACCACCACCACGGCCTGCCCATTAAAGCGGGCGAATCCTCCTACCATGGCGCCATCGTCACCGAAACGGCGGTCACCATGGAGTTCCGTAAAGTCAGTGAAGAGCATCTGAATGTAGTCCAGCGTATAAGGTCGCTGGGGATGCCGCGCCAGCAGCACGCGGGTCCAGGCATCCTTGCTGCCTCCGGCCGCTCCGGCCTGCAGCGATTCAACCTGCTCCTGGAGCCGGGCGATCTCTTCTCGCGCCACAGAACCATGCTGGAGCTTCAGCTCTGCAATCTGCTTCTCCAGGTCCTGCAAAATGGCTTTCTGTCCACTCGGATTCGTCATGGGTAATTCTTATGACTCAATTAATTTCTAATAGTCGTGACCACGCTGCCGGCTACATCCTGCTTGCCGAACCGTTCTGTCTCTCCACTGTAACAGCTTGATCGCCCAGCAGTCCACGCAAGCCAGACAGTAAATCGTCCGTCGCGTCCACCACCTTGGGGTCTTGCGGCTTCATCACTACGCGAAAGTCGCCCGGCATTTCCAGCTCAAACAGAACGGGATTTTGGCCAGGGTGCGACCGCAGAAGGCCCTCAATATCTCCTAACAGTCCTTCGGAAATTTTGGCTGGATTAATCCGAATCAGCAGCGTTGGTTTCTTGCCATTGATCGCCGCCTCGAGGGGTTTCGCCTCATTCACCACAACCTTGGCGCGAGAGTTTTCATCATGCCGGACCCGGCCCTTGATCAACAATGCAGAATCCGGCTTCAGCACTCCCTTCAGTTGCTCAAGCGCCTGCGGGAATATCAGCAAATCCACCGTTCCCCGCAAATCCTCAAGCACTCCGGCGCCCCACAGCGCGCCCTTCTTGCTGGGTCGGACCCGCAGATTGGTCAGGATGCCTCCCAGCGTGATGGGAGAATCATTCTCCATTTCATCGATCACGGAAGTATTGGCCTGTGTCATTTCCCGCAAGCTGGAAAGATACTTCTCAAGCGGGTGGCCGGTAACATAAAATCCCAGCAATTCCTTTTCACCTGCCAGCCGCTCCGCTTCAGTAAACTCCGGAACATCCGGCAACTCGGTCGGCGCCGCGGTGGCGGAATCGGCCCCTGCTCCAAACAGGCCGTGCTGGCCGATTTCGGCAGTCCGCTGACGCCGCTGTCCCCACTCCATTGCCTTGTCCAGCACGGCAAGCAGTTGCGCGCGCCGGGCGCCCATGGAATCGGCCGCGCCGGACTTGATCAGGCTCTCAATCACCCGCTTGTTCAGCAGTCGCAGGTCAACGTGCTCGCAGAACTGAAAAATATTATCAAAACGTCCCAGCTTGTTGCGCGCGTCCACAACGGAAACGATGGCGGCATCTCCGACGTTCTTGATGGCAGTCAGGCCAAAGCGGATCTGGCCGTTGCTGGGAGTAAAAGTCCGCTCGCTGGAGTTGATATCCGGCGGAAGAATATCAATGCCCATATCGCGGCATTCATTCAGGTAATGGGTCAATTTGTCCGGGTTCCCGATTTCAGAGGTCAACAGCGCGGCCATGAATTCAACCGAATAGTGGGTCTTCAAATACGCCGTGTGATAGGCAACCAGGGCGTAGGCGGCGGAATGCGACTTGTTGAATCCATATCCGGCAAATTGCGCCATCAGGTCAAACAGTTTTTCCGCCTTGGCGGCTGGCACTTGCTTTGCCTTGGCGCCTGCCAGGAACTTCTCCTGCATGGCCACCATGACTTCATGCTTCTTCTTGCCCATGGCGCGCCGCAGCACGTCGGCTTCGCCAAGACTGAAGCCTGCTACGGCGGCCGCGATCTGCATCACCTGTTCCTGATAAACGATCACGCCGTAGGTTTCGTCCAGAATGTCCTTCAACTGCGGCAACTCGTAGGTCACGCGTTTCTTGCCGGTCTTGCGGGCAATGAAGTCGTCAATCATGCCGCCCTGAATGGGGC
>JBJKQZ010000538.1:0-4187 GCA_046704865.1 Terriglobia bacterium | reverse complement strand
CCTGATATCTAACGGGAACGCAACTTTCAGCATGAATTGGCGCTCATGCCAGTGCGCCTGCATTTTCACATCCACGCGCGCAACTTCGGGATACATGCAAATGTCCTGAACAAAGGAAGAGTTCTGGAACCGCTTCTTCACGCGCACCACTGCACGGACCGGCGAGTTCTCCACAAGCTTGACTTCCTCGGCATCCAGCAGCTCTGTCTTGGATTTCTCATAATTGGGATTGATGTTCCAGGCGTCATACTCTTTCGGTTTGTTGACGAATGTTTCCAGCAGGTTTCCTTGTCCACCGGGCCGCAGGATATTCTTTCCGTCCTTCTTGTTAATCAGGCTGGTCACACAACCCGTTTTCGGATCGATCTCAACACTGACAAATTCGTTCTCCATGTGCAGCCCATTGGCTTTAAGCGTTGAGGACTCGTTGCCAGGATTGTCGGCCGGCACGATGTGAAATACCTTGTAGCCAGCGGATGGAACAGCCCGTGCCAGGAAGAGAACCTTAACGGTGCTCGTGGCATCTTCGCTGGACAGGACTGTCGACGGCACTACATGCCCTTCCGGATCGTGAACCTCAACATGTGCCGCACGCCGTGGCAGTTGCACTTCAGCTTCAGCAACGTCAGTTCGCGCCCAACTGAGCGGATTGAAGACCACGACGGGAATCCCCTCGCCACGCGTATCAATCCGCGCGGCAAGCGTATCCATAGCGCCTGAGAGGATAGGCTCATTCGTCAGCTTCACAAACTCCATGCTCTCGGCTTCGTCTTCATAGATAACGTGAATTCCCGACCCCGCCATCAAGTCATGAAATTGATTGATAATAAATCGCCGCCAGCAGTCCTCAAAGTCGTCCTGGGGCTATTTGCGGCCGATCAGCATGGCGAGCGATGAAAATCTCTCGGCGTTCAGCAACAGGCGCTCCATCTGCCTCATTCGCTTCTTGCTGTCTGCCTGGGAAGTGTATGTGCCCCGGTGGAACTGGAGATACATTTCATTATTCCAAACTGGAAGGTTCAGCCGTGAGAGGTTATTGTCAACTTTATCGAAGAATTCCTGGGCCGTGCTGAACTTGAAATTCGGAAAGGCAGCGTTGGGAGACTTCTGCCATCGCACCGCCGCATCCAACATCTGGCGAGTCGGCCCGCCTCCGTGGTCGCCCACGCCGTAAAGGAGCATCTGCGTGTGGAAGCCTGAGCAAAGCGAGGTATCTTCCCCGATGTATGTAGCGCACTGGACGGGATTGATTCCGTTTACGTAATCGTGTGGGAAGTAAGTAAGCACGCGGCTGCCGTCCGGGGCTTCCCAATGGAACAGCTTATAGGGCAATGGCACCGTGTCGTTCCAGCCCATCTTTTGTGTCACAAAATAATCCACGCCCGAACGCTTGTAGATCTGCGGCAGCTGCCGGCTGTACCCAAAGGAGTCCGGGTTCCATCCGATCTTGACGTCAACGTCGAATTTCTGCTGGAAGTAGCGCTTGCCCGTCAGAAGCTGGCGCACCAGCGACTCACCGCAGGGCATATTCAAGTCAGGTTCGCACCACATGCCACCAACCATTTCCCATCGGCCATCTTTCACGCGTTGCTGTATTTCCTTGAACAGGTCAGGGTATTTCTTTTCGAGCCACAGGAAATCCTGCGCAGTGGACTGGGCAAAGATAAAACCCGGATATTCGTCCATCAATTCGACAGCTGTACCGAAAGTATCTCGCACAACTTCAACGGTTTCGGTCCACGGCCACAGCCACGCCAGGTCAATATGCGCATTGCCGACTGCAAGGATGGAAAATTCCTTCATCCATTTGGCCAGGGGCTGCAGTTTCGCATCAGCAGCGGCCAGGGAACGGTCAAAAGCCTTTTGATCACCCCTGTCCAAGGCTTCAAAATCGAGCGATTTGACTGCCGCGCTCAGTTGTTCCTCGCGTTCGGCCTGTCCGTCCGGGAAACCCTTTGAGGCCGCCTGCACAGCCATGATCTGTTGAAGCATGGATAAAGGATTGGGCTGCTCGGGTGGATAATCGACCTCAATGCTGGCGTCGAAAATGCCGGCTTCGCCTTCTCCAGGCGGCACATAGGCTGCAACCACAAACTTTTCGCCGGGGCGCGCGCCGTCACTCAACAATATCGGCTGCTGAGTACTTATATCCGTCATTTCAACCATCGACCCGTTGAAAAACACTCTTATGCGACCGTGCCCGCGAAAACCCACGCGCAGCGCTAACTGCACGCGCTTCCCTTCAATGCCATAACCTCCCATGGACTTTGGGATTTCAACCACGCGCCGGAACCACACGGGCCGCGTGTCTACACGCTCGTGAAGTTTCACCACTTTCCAGCTTGAATCGTCCAGGTTCGGGTCTTCAGGATGAGGCAGATCGTCCGCGTGCGAGCGCCAGTCAGTCAACTGCATTGTAATCATGTCTTCCAGCCGCTGGAGAGCCGGACCGTACGGATTATTTTCCAATTCGCGCCGCAAGCCGCGCGGCAGGGCCTGGGCCAGCATAGGAAAGGCTGCCCCTTCAACGACTAATTTCTCAGCAAGGAAGGAGGCTGCTGAAATCTGGAAGAACTTTCTGCGATTCATGGGTGACATATAAGGACCTCCAGGTCTATAAGCATAGGATTGGCGGGCATCTCCGTTTCCGGGGGTGGCACGAGAGGCGATCCTGTTGACCGCCGGGGATGCGACTGTCAAAAGTCTGCGAGGGCATCATCTGTGGACAAAAACACTTTATTTGTTTGCTTGCGCTTATAAGTTAACCATCATACACCTCTTGCCGGAAACTCTGAGCTTGAGTTTCATTAATTTTCTCCATTCCGGAACCCCGTCGTCATGGAGCGCACAAAGCGCGTCCCATTTGCCTGAAAAGTGTGATGAAACTCATACAGGCAGTTGTGAACGCCCGTGCGAATCTGCTAAAATCCATTCCAAGCAAGTACACCGAAGTTCGTGGTGCATGTTTTAAGAACAGGCCCCACACAGGCCGGTGGGCGGCGCGTCATGAGTGGGAGACTTATGCTGAAAGGCAAAGAGGTTACTCATGGATCAAGCTACTGTTTACGTGGTTGGCGCCGGCCCGGCAGGTCTTTTCGCTGCCCGTAAGATTGCTACCGCCGGACATCATGTTCTGATTCTTAATCGCGACATCAAGCCTGGCGGCCTTGCCGAATACGGCATCTATCCCCAGAAATTCCACATGAAGAACGGCCTCCGGAAGCAGTTCGCCAAGATTCTCGCCTTGCCCAACCTGGACTATATCGGCAATGCCCGCGTACGCACCGATGAGCGGCTGACGATTGAAGGCCTAAAGGACTGGAATCCCACGGCCATCGTTTTTGCCGTGGGCGCCCAGGGGACGAAGAAGCTGGGGCTACCCGGTGAGGACGCAACAGGCGTCTATTCTGCCAAGGATTTTGTTTACCATTACAACCGGCTGCCTCCCTTCGCTTCGCAGGATTTCTCCACCGGCCGCCGCGTGGCCATCGTCGGAATGGGCAATGTGATGGTGGATATCGCGCGATGGCTGCTGATCGACCAGGCAGGCGAAAAGCCGGAAGAAGTTACAGTAATTGCCCGCCGAGGACCGTTTGAGGTCAAATTCGATCGCAAGGAGTTTGACGAGGTCGAAGCCTTCCTGGATCGCAACCTCTTCCATGAGGAATTGAATCGGGTCGCGGAAGCCTGCAAGGCCGTGGGACAGGAAGTCAGCGAGATTGCTGACACAACGTTCCCGTGGCTGAAGACCCAACCCGAAACGTCTCCCCAATCGAAGCTGACCTTCAGGTTCCTCTCATCACCAACAGGAATTGAGGCGGGCCCTGATGGCCGCATCTCCGGCTTGCAAGTGGTGGAAAATATCCTGGTCCGGGATGGAGAAAATACCCGGCCAAAAGCCACCGACACGCAGACTTCCCTGGATGTGGATACGCTCATCTTTGCCATTGGGGATCTTGCAGACCCCGGCCTCGGTTTGCCCTATGGAAAGAATTCCTACGTGACCAACTCCGACGCGGCTGATCCGGACCGTGCCGCATACGAGGTGTTTGATCCCCAGTCCGGCAAGGTGGTCGATGGCGTTTTTGTTGTGGGATGGGCTCGCAAGGCGAGTGAAGGGCTTGTGGGTAAAGCCCGCTTCGACGCCGAGCACGGGGTGGACCACGTTCTGAAGTACCTTGAAGGCG
>JBJKQZ010000537.1:0-4126 GCA_046704865.1 Terriglobia bacterium | reverse complement strand
GGGTAACGGAGATCCCTCTCTCACAGAATTCGGTCAGGCCATCACGCCCAACCTCCACAATCTCGCGACAGACTTCGTGGATCTCGACAACTTCTACGACCGCAGCGAGGTGAGCATGGACGGCTGGCCGTGGTCAACCTCCGCCCGCGCTCCCGACGTTGTGGAAAAGCAGGTAGTTGTTAACTACGCCGGTCGAGGCCTTACGAATGATTCCGAGGGAGTAAACCGCAACATTAATGTCGGCCTCGCGACTCTGGCTGAGCGCCGGAAAGCAAACCCCCTGACGCCCGACGATCCTGACGTCCTCCCGGGCACGGCGGACACTGCGGCTCCGGATGGCCCTGACGGCGAGGAGGGCACGGGCTACCTTTGGGACCAGGCCAAGCGGGCGGGGCTTTCCATCCGCAACTATGGTTTCTTCGTAGATCTCAGCCGGTACAATCTGAGCGGTCCCGTAGCAAAATACAACATCCCCGAGCTCACCGATCCCTACAAGACCCGCACGCAGGTTGCATTCCCGGCCAGCCAGACGCTCGCGCCTGTAACAGACATTTACTTCAGAGGCTTCGATAATTCCTTCCCTGACTACTTTCGCTACAAGGAGTTCGCACGCGACTTTGACGCAAGATATTCACAGGGTGGAATGCCGTCTTTGATCTTGCTTCGCCTGATGCATGACCACACGGGTGACTTTGGAACCGCCATCTACCACATCAACACACCGGAGCGCCAGCAGGCCGACAACGACTATGCTGTGGGACTGGTGGTGCAGAAGATCGCACACAGCCGGTATGCGGATGACACCTTAATTTTCATCATTGAAGACGATTCCCAGGATGGAGCGGACCACATTGACACGCACCGCAGCATCGCCTTTATCTTGGGCCCATACGTCAAGCATCATGCGGTGGTCTCCACGGAATACAACACGGTGGATTTTGTTCGCACTATGGAAGTGATCCTGGGCCTCAAACCTCTCAACATCAGCGACGCAATTGCTGTGCCGATGGCCGATGCGTTCGATCTGAATCAAAAGAATTGGACCTACACTGCAACCGCATCCCGCATGCTGATTGGCACAGGCCTCCCCCTGCCTGCCTCCATGGCAAAACTCAAGCCGTTGGAGCCAACCCACGACGCGTCCTATTGGGTAAAGGCAACGCGCGGTATGAATTTCCGGGTGGAAGATGACTTCAATTTCAGCCGCTATGATCACATCCTGTGGAAGGGTCTGATGGACGACAGGCCGTATCCGAAGGAGCCTACGGGCCTCGATCTCAGCCACAATCGCGCTGCGTTGCTTCATGTTTATCGCAGCGAGCAGAACACCGCGAAGGTCCAATAGAATCAATGCCAAAGCGGGTCGGGAAAGACAAGAAACTACCTAGAGGCAGGTTAAATCGGATTCGGTGACAACTATTGGCCTTGAAGGCGCCAATGGATCAGGTTGGGATCAAATAGCGATAACAAAACTTATTGTGAGCCGTTGCCAAAGCCCCGGCTCGTATAGACAAAATGCCGGATTTCCTGCTGCTCGTTGTCCCACCTGGCCAAATGCTTCTGGTAGAGTTCGCGATGAATCTGAAATTCCTTTTGGGCGAGCTCGTTTTGGTTCAGGTGTACATAGGGCTGGCCCAGGCGGTAGTAGGCATCAACGAGGTTGGCATCCAGTTTGATAGCCTGCTGATATTCCGGTACTGCATCAGCGTATTTCTGCTGCTGGGAATACAGGTTGGCAAGTTCCAGATGTGCTGGAGCCAACCCAGGGTCAAAATGGATGGCCTTTTTCAGCAGGGATTCGGCCTGGGCAAGTAGCGGACCGGGATCCCCGGCCTGCTTCCCTTTCCACAAGCTCATCGCGTAATAGTATGCCGCCTGGCCGTCGTGTGGCCGAAGCTGGGCAAATCGCCGGAATCGCTCAATCACTTCATTGGCCTGCCCGTGCGAGTGTCCATAGGCCTTGCTGAGAAAATAGTAAGCGCGAGGATCCGCAGGAGACAAATCGGTGGCTTTCACAAGAGCATTCACAGCATCGTCGTACCGACCGCTCCAATAAAGTGCAAGCCCCAGGCCAACCGCAAGCCGTGGAGAATCCGGATAGCGCTTGAGACCTTCTGAAAAAACCCCGATAGCCGGATTCAATGTCTGGTGAAGGAGGAGTTCACTTCCCCAGGAAAAAATATTCGCTTCGCTCGGGTCCATCTGCGCGGCCCGCTGGTATTCATCCGCCGCCGCCATGTACTTACCGCTTTTCTCCTCAATATCGCCCAGCAATTCATGCAGGTCGGCCAAGTCATGCATTCTCATCAATTCCCGAATTTGCTCCCTGGCCTCCGCCAACATCCCTGCCTGCTCATACGCCAGCGCCAAATCATAACCGTTTCCGTAAGATGATGGCTGCGACTGCTGGGCTCTTCGCAAATAAGGAATAGCCTCCTTCGGCTTTCCTGCGCGCGCATAAAACTCGCCGAAGTCGTGGTTGGCGCTGAAGTTTCCAGGCTCCGCATGGAGGGCTTTTTTGAACTCGTCCTCGGCAAGATCATTCTTCCCAAGACGCGCCAGGCTTACTGCCAGGTTGGCCCTCAACGGCGCTGAATCCGGCTTCAGGCGGACCGCCTTCTCAAAGTGAACGTATGCCTGCTGGTCTTTTGATTCCGCTGAATAGACAAGCCCCAGTAGTTCCTCGACTTCAAAGTTGGGAGGTGCTCGCTGAACAAGTTTTTCCAGTATATTCTCTGCAGCCTGATAGTTTCCAGAGTTGTAGTAAGAAACGGCAAGTTGAAGTTGAGATTCAAGAGGGCTGAGGCCGCGTGAACCCGAATGGCCCATCATGAGCGGAACTGAAAACAAGAGACCAGCAAAAAGGGCCGCGCAGTTCCGAAGCAAACTGGAAATCATTTGCTAATTTTAACACCGCACGAAGTTACGCTAAGAAGGTGATGAGCAGCTGCGGAGGCTTATTGTGAATAGGCGGCGTCCCTGGCTTGCCAGGGACGCCGCCTCGCCGATCAGAAATAAAGTTTTAAGGCAAACTGAATCTGGCGCGGGTCGTTGAACGGGAAGCGCGTTGATCCAATCCTGCCAAAGTTTGCATCCAGGAAGTCGGTAGCACCCGGAATGGAGCGTACACCGTTGCCGCCGAATCCCGGCGCATTGAACGTTGGATGGTTCAGGATGTTAAAGAACTCGCTTCGGAACTGCAAATGGAAGCGCTCATTCAGCGGGATGTTTTTAAAGACCGAGAAGTCGAGCCGGCCAATTCCCGGCCCCGAAACCTGAGATGCCGTTCCACCCAGTAAAGCCAAGCCACTTAAACCTGCGACGCAGGTAGAGGGTGCCGTGTACCCCTGAGGTGGACAAGGCTGAGTGAAGGCAGCGGAATTCAGGAAATGGTCAGGAGCACCTGAACCGTGCCGGTTCACTCCGGGAATTGTAAAGTCATAACAACCAACACCGCCCGCCGGCGAGTCACCAAAGCTACTGCATCCAAGCGTGATCGGCTGGCCACCCTCAATGGTGGCGATCCATTGCGTGCTCCATCCACCCACAAGCGCATCAACACCTCGACTTGCGTGCGTCAGGAAGTGCTTGCCTTTGCCGAATGGTAGTTGGTATCCGCCGCTAAAGTGGACCACGTGCCGTATATCAAAATCACAGTCACCGTAGTCGGCCTGAATTCCAGCGCCGGGGATATCCACCGCACGATATGATCCGATGGACCCACCGTTCAGGAGGTCACCGCCGTCGCTTCGGCAGCGCGAATAGGTGTAGGTGGTAAGGAAGCTCAAACCACCTGAGAAATGTTTCTCAAGAGTGGTCTGAAGGCCGTTGTAATAGCTGTTCCCATCGGTCGTCTGATAGGTGATACCACCGGGAAGGTCCGGATAGAGGACGGGAGCGCCGGGACCGCTGGTGTTAGCATCAGGTAGAACAATTTGGGTAACGTTGTTCGCACCCTTAAAGATTTCGAGGTGGTGAGTCGAGTTGCCGACATACCCTGCGGTAAGTGTGAGCGTGGGAGTAAATGCGTATTCAAGTGACAGGTTCCAGCCCTCCGTGTAGGGCGTCTGAAAATTATACTGAAGGCCTGTCCACCCGATTCCGCCAGCGTCTACCAGTGCGGGGT
>JBJKQZ010000536.1:0-4899 GCA_046704865.1 Terriglobia bacterium | reverse complement strand
GCACCTGGCACGGGAGCAGGCGGTCACTGCGGAACTCGAGCGCGCCCACGAGCGCGAGGCCGACGTCGGTTACAAGATCCAGCGGACCCTGCTGCTGGACCAGCCTCCCGTCGACGTGCCGGGGCTTCGGGTGGCCGCACTGACGATCCCTTCGCAGGGGATCGACGGGGACTTCTACATCTTCTTCAGACATCGTGATCAATGCCTGGATGTTATCGTTGGCGACGTGATGGGCAAGGGAATTCCTGCCGCGCTGGTTGGCGCCGCTACCAAGAGCTATTTTCTGAAAGCTCTCAGCCACTTGAACGCTTTCTCAAAAAACGGCAATCTGCCCGAGCCGAAAGAGATCGTCATGTTGTCGCACGCTGAAGTGGTCCGGCAACTGATCGACCTGGAAAGTTTTGTCACTCTCAGTTACGCCCGGCTGGACGTGAACAGCCGCCGCCTTGACCTGGTGGACTGTGGACACACCGGGATTGTTCAGTGGCACAGCAGCACCGGAGCGTGTGATGTGCTGCACGGAGACAACCTGCCCCTGGGAGTTCGTGTAGGTGAAATTTATGACCAGGTTTCAGTCTCTTTTGAACCTGGAGACCTGTTCTTCTTTTTCTCGGACGGCATTACGGAGGCGCGGAATCCGGCAGGTGAACTGTTTGGCCTGGATCGGCTGCTGGAACAGATTAAAATGAACAGTCAGCTTGATCCGCCAGCGTTCATTGAGGCCATCCGCAGCGCCGTTGTCGTCTTTTCAGAGACTGAGCAGCTGGTGGATGACCTTACCAGCGTGGCCGTCAGGGTGGAAAGCCGCGAGACGGCGGTTGCCAGGGATGAGGTTGAGATTCGGAGCGATTTGAAGTATCTTTGCCGGGCGCGTGAATTTGTGAATGATTTTTGCCAATCCCTTCCAGGCCAATCACTTAGCCGGGAAAACATCAGCGCCCTTGAACTTGCAGTGAACGAAGCTGCTTGCAACATTATGAAACATGCGTATCATGGCCGGAGCGACCGCTGGATCTATCTTGAAGGCGAGGCATTCCCGAGCCGGGTGATGATACGGCTCTATCATTTGGGAGACCCATTCGATCCTTCCAACCTGGCGCCGCCAGTGCTGGATGGCTCGCGGGAGTCAGGATTTGGCGCTTTCATCATTTCCAAGAGTACCGATGACGTGAGATACTATCGCGACGAGCGCGGCATGAACTGCATCAGTTTGGTCAAAAAGAGAAACTCATAGCAGGGAGGAAAACACGAGCCGATGGAAGTAGCCGTGGATCAAATTGGAGAAGTTGGAGTTGCGGAAGTTCCGGTGGACGAACTGGACGCCAGCAACGCGCCTGAGTTCAAACGTGACATTACGCCTGTGGTGGAACAAAATACGAAGCTCGTGCTTGATATGAGCCGGCTGCATTTTGTGGATAGTTCAGGACTGGGCGCTATTCTCTCCTGCCTGAGGCAATTGAGCGCCAAAGGTGGAGACTTGAAGCTCTGCTGCATGTCGAAACAGGTTCGGGCGGCTTTTGAACTTGTCCGAATGCACAGAATTTTTGATATTTACCCTACAAGAGAGGAAGCCGTCCGGGCATTTGAGACCTAGCTGATTGTTAAAAACGGTTTGCAACGGGGCGTAAGTTTTTGAATGACCCGCCGGCCCCGCGGTGAACGACGAAACATTGAATTGAAGCCCCGGATGGCCGGGAGCCACATTCTCCAGGCATTCCAGGGCGCTTCCCCAGGGAAACAAGGGCATCCCCGCTCTTTCCCCGCGAAACCTATCCCCAACGTAGTACTAGCCGAGAACCCCAGCTTGCATTAATGTAAGGGAATGGAAAGGAACCAGGTTCTACCTGAATTTGAGGACCGTCCAGACGCGCTTACTGTTTCCGCCGTCGAGGAGTCAATCCGCAGGCATGCCAAATATTCGCTGGCGAAGCCCTGGGACGGCCTTTCAAGCAATGACTTGTTCGTTGCCGTCGCCCTCTCGATCCGCGATCTGCTGGTGGACCGGATGCTGGAAACCGAGGAGCGTTATCGGTCCGCAGATTTAAAAAGCCTCAGCTATATCTCCATCGAATTTCTTATCGGAAAGTCGCTGACCAATCACCTTTACAACCTCCGTGTCTATGATCTTTATCGGGAAGCGCTGAATCATCTCGGCGTCAATCTTGAAGAATTGGAACAGGCGGAAGGAGATGCCGCGCTGGGCAATGGCGGCCTTGGCCGGCTGGCGGCATGTTTCCTGGATTCGCTGGCCACGCTGAACATGCCGGCGTATGGCTACGGCATCAACTACGAGTACGGCCTGTTTAAACAGGAGATCGATAACGGTTACCAGCAGGAAAAACCGGAAAACTGGCTTGCCGAAAACAGCCCGTGGGAAATTGGCCGTCCCGAAGAAGCGTGCCTGGTTCCTCTCTACGGGCACATCGAGCATGCCCTTGACCGTGAGGGCAAATACAACCCCATGTGGATGGGCTGGAAAATCCTGATCGGGGTTCCGCATGATGTGCTGGTTTCCGGATATGGCGGCAGGACGGTGAATTTCCTGCGCCTTTATTCCGCCCGTTCGTCGCGCGACTTTGACATGAGGATTTTCAACGACGGGGACTATTTTAAGGCCGTAGAACAGAAGATCTCTTCCGAGACCATTTCCAAGGTGCTATATCCCTCCGATGCGGTGATTGCGGGCAGGGAATTGCGGCTGGTTCAGGAATATTTCCTGGCAGCCTGCGCCGTCCGGGATACCGTACTAAGGTTTGAGCGCGGGCATGACAACTTCAATGATTTTCCCGCCAAGGTTGCCATTCAATTGAATGATACCCACCCTGCGCTGGCCGTCGCGGAACTGATGCGAATCCTGGTGGATGAGAAGGAACTGGAGTGGCAGGACGCCTGGGAAATCACCCAGGGTACTTTTGGTTTTACCAATCATACGCTGGTTCCGGAGGCGCTGGAAAAATGGCCCGTACCGCTGCTTCAATACGTGGTGCCGCGCCACCTGCAGATTATCTATGAAATCAACGGCCGCTTCCTGGAGCACGTCTCGATTATGAGTTCGGGTGATGCGGGGCTGCTGAAGCGGATGTCATTGATTGAAGAGTCCAAGCCTCAGCATGTGCGAATGACCCATCTGGCGATGATCGGGTCACACTCGATCAACGGAGATTCCGAGTTCCACACCGGGCTCGTCAAAACATCCCTCGCGCCGGATTTTTATAAATTCTGGCCGGAGAAATTTAATAATAAAACCAACGGCATCACTCCGCGGCGTTGGCTGCTGAAAGCCAATCCCCAGCTTGCAGGTCTGGTGACTTCTACCATCGGGGACGGATGGACGTCCGATCTTTCACAATTGCGGAAGCTGGAAGAGCATTCGGGCGACGCAGGCTTCCGTGAGGCATTCCGGAGGGCAAAAGCCTCCAACAAGGAAGAACTGGCGCGAATCATTCATGAAACCTTGAGGGTCAAGGTGGACCCGGAATCCTTGTTTGATGTCCAGGTCAAGCGAATCCACGCCTACAAACGGCAGCTCCTGAATGTGCTCCAGATTGTGGATGAATATCTGGCGCTGATTGAGGACGGCCGGAAGCCGGTGGTGCCAAGGACCCATATCTTTGCGGGCAAAGCGGCGCCAGGCTACTGGAAAGCGAAGCAGATCATCAAACTTATCCACAATGTGGGCCGGGTGATCAATAACGACGCGCGCGCGGCAGATTGGATCCGGGTAATTTTCCTGCCGGACTATCGTGTCTCGCTGGCGGAGCGGATTTTTCCCGCGGTTGATCTGGGCGAGCAGATCTCAACCGCAGGCATGGAAGCCTCAGGAACCAGCAATATGAAAATGGCCCTGAACGGCGCCATCACGATTGGCACGCTCGATGGGGCAAATATCGAAATCCGGGACGAGGTGGGCGAGGAGAATATCTTCATCTTCGGGCATGAAGCGGCGGAATTGCAGTCGATGCGCCTGAGGCATACCTACCTCCCGCGCGAGACTTACGAGCGCGACCAGCGCATCAAGCGCATTGTCGATGCATTCCGTTCCGACCTGTTCTGTCCGCAGGAGTCCGGCCTGTTCAGTTGGATTTTCGACGATCTTCTCGACGAGAACGATGAGTATTTCCATCTGGCGGACCTGCCTGCCTATCTTGAAACCCAGGCGAAAGCCGGCGCGGCGTTTTGTGACTGGAACCGATGGTCGTCCATGTCGATCATGAATACGGCGCGGGTGGGCAAATTCTCCAGCGATAATGTTGTCTCAGAGTACGCGCGGGACATTTGGGGACTGAAGCCTGCGTAGTCAGCTTGCAACCAGAATGACTGCGGCATTCGCTGCAATAAGATAACCCTGAGGATTTCTGAGGAGCACTTCCGACCCCGGAGTATAAAAATTGCGGGGCGTGGGACGCGTAGTGTCTGCAGCCAGCCGCCATCGCCCGGAGCGGGGAGCCGGCAGGACAAACCTGGCCGCGTTGTCGCCGGCGTTGAAGATCAGATAGAGATCGGGACCATCCTGACCCTGGATCAGGCATGCCAGCGACTTCAGTCGTGCATCGAACCAGTCCGGCTGATTCCCCCGGGGGGCAAACCAGCGGAGCTCATCCAAAGTGTAGTAGGCTTCCTTGCGGAGGACCGGATGTGCACGGCGGAACGCCAGCATACCTCGCGCAAACTGAAAGATGTCGCGATTACTCTGGAGCAATGTCCAGTCAACCCAGCTGGTTTCATTGTCCTGGCAGTAGGCGTTGTTGTTGCCTTGCTGGGTGCGGCGGAATTCGTCTCCGGCAAGCAGCATCGGCACGCCGCGGGAGATAGCGAGTGTCAGCAGCATGTTCTTGATCTGGCGGCAGCGCAGCGTGTTGATTGCCGGATCTTTGGTTTCGCCCTCAGCCCCGTAATTGC
>JBJKQZ010000535.1:0-3921 GCA_046704865.1 Terriglobia bacterium | reverse complement strand
GAGCGGGTTGTGCTTCCGCCGTGGGCTTCGCTTCCTTCGCCACCTTGATGCGTTCGTCAATCCTGACGGTCAGGAACTTGATTACGGCATCTGTAACTTTCAGCCTACGCTCAAACTCCCGCACAGTGTCACCATTTCCTTCAAAGGTAAACAGGATATAAAAGCCCTCGCGCTGCTTCTTAACGCGATAAGCAAGCCTGCGGCGGCCCATCTTGTCGATCTTTTCGGTCTTTCCACCCGCACCCGAAACCACCGTGTCCATCTGGGCGGTCAGTTTGTCGATTTCTTCCTCAGGAACATCGGTCCGAGTGATAAACATCAATTCATATTTCGCCATAATCCTCACAACTCCTCTGCCGGAACCTTCCTGTTGAAAAGGTTCATAGCTCTCTCCACGCCTTCTTTCAGAATAACTCGAACAGCCTGAACGGCCTGCTCGACCATCCCGGCCACTGATTCCATATCCTCTTTCCGGAAAGGATTCAGGACATACGAAACCAAGTCTCCCGCCGGATGTTCAGGACCGGCCCCCATCCGTATCCGCGTGAAGCAATCCGTCTCCAGCGCACCGATAATGGATTTCAGACCATTATGGCCCCCCGCACTTCCCTTCCTCCTAATCCGCAAAGCGCCCAGTGGAAGGTCTACATCGTCAACCAGGATGACCAAATCGTCGAGGGGCACATTCAAGCTCCGCAACAAGCCTGACACGGAAACTCCGCTCAGATTCATGAATGTCTGCGGTTTGGCTAGAATAACCTGTTCGCCGTGAAACCTGGCAAACGCGACGCTAGCGCGGGCTTCGCGGCGCGAAAACTCCGCCCTGCAAATCTCGGCCAGGCGGTCAACAGCCATAAACCCCAGATTGTGGGGCGTCAAATGGTACTCGTAACCGGGGTTTCCGAGACCCACAATCAGTTTCAATCCGCTTTCCCCATCCTCTTCTGCTTGAGAGGACACAGGCCATTATTGAGCCTACTTCTTTTCCTTCTTGCCCTCGGTCTTTCCTTCTTCCTTGGCTTCTTCCGCACCTTCCTCTTCAGGCTTGCGTTTGCGGATCAATTCGGGTTCCGCAGGTGTCGCAGCCGTCTCTACAACCTCGGTTGCCGGAGCAACCTCCGCCTTCGGCGCCACAACGTGGGCGACAACCCTCGCTGGCTCGGCCAACACTTTCACGCTCGCCGCAACGGGTAGTTCAGAAACGCGAAGATGTCTCCCGATTACCAGGCCGCTCACGTCCACCGTAATATGCTCTGGAATATCATCCGGCAAACACTCCACTTCCACTTCGCGCAAGATGAACTCGAAGACTCCACCTTGAATCTTTACACCTTCGGGCTCTCCCGTCACACGGATGGGGACTCGGACTCTCAATTTCGCATCCCGTGCAATCCGGACCATGTCCACGTGCATCAAGCCACCCTTGATGGGCTCCCATTGCCAATCCCGGAGCATGACCCGCGCCGGGGCCTTTTCCGGAATCTGCAGCGTGAAGATCGAGTTGTGGCCCGCCTCAGAGCGCAGAATGCGCACAATTGCCTTGGGATCGACTGTCAAAGATATGGATGGGCCGCCGCCACCGTAAACCACAGCGGGGATACGCCCCGAATGCCGCAGGCGGCGAGAGGCGTTTTTGCCAAATATCTCGCGTGTCTCACCTTCAACATTAAAAATTTCAGCCATGACTATTTACACCTCAAAACAACCTTAATGTTGGGCGCCAGTCCGCCCATCAGGAAATCAAATGAAGAGCTTGCTCACCGATGTTTCCTTGTAAATTGACTTGATGGCATCCGCCAGCAGTTTTGCCACACTCAGAACCTTGATGCGGTCGCACGCCTCCGCTTCCGGCAGCAGCGGAATTGAATTGGTCGCCACAACCTGCTCGAGTGGCGAATCGATGATGTTGTTAATGGCATTTCCAGCAAAAACTCCGTGCGTACAGCACGCGAAGACCCTGCCAGCACCCTTTGCTTTCAATGCTTTTGCGCCCTTGGCAAGCGTTCCGCCCGTCCCGATCATATCATCGATGATCAGACAGGTCTTGCCCTCAACTTCGCCTATCACATTGAACATCTCAACGACATCGGCATCCTCCCGCCGTTTGTCGATGATAGCCAACGGAACTCTCAGCCTCTTGGCAAAAGCTCTGGCCCGTTCCACGCCGCCAGTGTCAGGCGAAACCACGACAAGATTTTTCAGCTTCAGTTTCCGGAAATAACTCACAGTGACAGGAGTCGCGTACAGGTGATCGACGGGAATATCAAAATAGCCCTGGATCTGTCCCGCGTGCAGGTCAAGCGCCAGAACGCGGTTCGCTCCTGCCGAAGTCAGAAGGTCTGCCACCAACTTGGCGGAGATCGGCACACGAGGGCGGTCTTTCCGGTCCTGCCGGGCATAACCGTAATAGGGCATCACCGCCGTAATCCGATAAGCGGACGCTCGCCGCAGGGCATCGAGAATGATCAAAAGTTCAACCAGATTATCATTAACGGGCCGGCAAGTTGGCTGGACCACAAAAACGTCAGCACCCCGTACGTTTTCCATGATTTGGAGCCGTACCTCACCGTCGGGGAATCGGCTCACATTCATCCGCGCCAACGGGACTCCCAGGTGCTCGCAGATTTCGCGGGCCAGCGCGGGATGAGCGTTCCCGGTGAGTATTTTAAGCGCGTGATGTATGCGGTCAGCCATCGCTTCTACCTTTGTTCTCGTCCATTTCCAATTCTGGCTGGGAGGCCTGGATTCGAACCAGGGTTCCATGCTCCAAAGGCATGTGTCCTACCACTGGACGACCTCCCAGTAACCTGACCCGAAAATTATAGCCAGTTCTATTGAGCTTCCAGTTCGGTTCCCACCTCGTTTTGCGCCCCCCAGGTGGGCAATAAGCCTTTCCTGGCGCGCTTCACTAAACATAAAGACGACGACGGTACATGGCACGGGGAAGGGTCCGGACCTTAAACACCTTCCATCCAGCGGGTATCCCACTTGCCGCGTGATTCAGTTGTTGGGCAGATTCGTAGACGGCGTATAGCGCTGATCCGCTACCCGTCAAGGAGGCTGTTTCGGCCCCGGCCCGGATAAGCTGGCTCTTAATTCTTGCCAACTCAGGCCACCTCGCGAAAACAAACCATTCAAAATCGTTTTCGGCCGGCCCCCAAGCTTCCAGGGGAAAAGGTGACCGCATGCCCAAAGCATTAATTCTACGTTTTTCCCTGGTTCGCGTCAACCGCAAACCCAGTGCCCGGTAAGCTTCAGCAGTTGATACTGAGAAGCCAGGGAAGGCAATCAGGCAGTGGCGAACCGGAAGGTCTGTAAGGGGATATATCTCTTCGCCACGACCGCAACCGAGAACGCGCCCGCCTAACAGAAAGAGCGGAACATCTGATCCAAGCTCGGCGGCCAATTCCAACAGGTCCGCAATGTCCAAGCGGTTCCCCGTGAGACGTTCCAGAGTGAGCAGCGTTACAGCAGCATCGCTGCTACCACCTCCCAGCCCCGCACCCATAGGAATTTTCTTTTCTAACCGGAGTTTCACTCCGCCTCTAAAACCACGTGCCCGTCTCCAGAGTTCAGCAGCGCGGTAAACAAGGTTTTCTTGACCTGAAGTCAGGTCCTGATGATCGCACTCCAGGTGAATTCCGCCTTGGCGATGGGAAAGACTATCCTGCAAACGATCGGAAAGCCCAATCGTCTGGTAAATCGTTCGGATTTCGTGGAAGCCGTCTGGCCTTTTGCCGAGAACCTTGAGTCCAACATTGATCTTGGCAAAAGCACGCGCTTGAATGGTGTTTATCAAGGGGAGGGACAGGGCGATGTTGGATTTTCGACGCTGCTGAACGTCAGCACAACTCGACTATTGCCGAAGCGCTAATTCTGCTCCACTGCAGCTTCCGGCTGGCCGATCTGATGCTTCAGATT
>JBJKQZ010000534.1:0-10023 GCA_046704865.1 Terriglobia bacterium | reverse complement strand
GATGACGGCGGTGCGGAACGCCCTGCTGCCCGCGAAGAAGCCAAAAGCCAAGACGTTGATCGACCGCTTCCATTACCCGGAGCGAGGACCCGGGCAGATGTGGGAGACCCTGGCCGGGCAACTGATGCGTGAAAACTATCCCGTCCTGATGGAGCGGCCTGTGGTGCGCATCTGCCATGAGGGAGGCGTGGTGACGCGAGTGATCACCCGCGGCCCGCGCGGCGAGGAGTGCTTTACGGGCCCGGATTTTGTAAGTTCCATGCCCATCCGCGACCTGATCCATGCTCTTGACCCGCAGCCGCCGGAGGATGTCGTGCGTGCGGCGGGTGAACTGCGCTATCGCGACTTCCTGATTGTCAGCCTGATTGTGAATCGCAGGGAGGTTGCGCCGGACAACTGGATTTATGTTCATGAGCCGGGAGTGAAGGTGGGCCGCATTCAGAACTTCAAGAACTGGTCGCCGGCGATGGTTCCGGACGGGAGCAAAACGTGCCTGGGGATGGAGTATTTTGTTTTTGAGAACGATGAGCTGTGGTCAAGCCCAGACGCGAAACTGATTGAGATGGCGCGCCGGGAGATTGCGCAACTGGGGCTGGTCCGCATGGAAGAAATTGAGGATGGAACCGTGGTGCGCATGCAGAAGGCCTATCCCATGTATGACCCGGGTTGGACGGACCGGGTTGAAACCATTCGCGCCTATGCGGAGACGAATCTCCGGAACCTCCAGTTTGTTGGCCGAAACGGGATGCACAAGTACAACAATCAGGACCATTCCATGATGACGGCCCTCTGCGCGGCGCAGAACATCTGCGGAGCCCATCACGACCTATGGGCCATCAACAGCGAACCCGACTACCACGAGGAAGTTAAAGAAGAATCGGCTGATGGCAAGCCCGTGGCTGCGGAAATGAAAACGCTGCCTGTGAAGTAGCGAATTCAGACCAAGCAACCCTTGATCGAAATCCGGACGCAGATTGATATACTGTCGGCCTGGCCACGCCCACTGGAAACATCAGTCTAAAAAATCTACATCGGCTGGTTTGCTGCGGTTTTCACGTGGTGCTTTGACGTGTGCTTGTGATGCGGGGGAATGCGGCTTTCGTGAGTTCCAAAGCGGATCTCCATCGCCGTGTCTTTGGGAAACACGACTTCGCTGCCGCGGGCCACGATGTGGGAATAGACTGACATTGCCGCGCCATAAAACGCAAACCCCGCCGTAACGGGCTGAAACCGTGCGGCCATCGCGATGAGGCTGCCCATAAGCCCAAACCCCACTCCGCCGCGGACTGCTCCGCCGGCAACGTCGCCGCCCTGCCCGCCGCCCTCCTGGATGGCTCTGCTTTGGGAATCGCCGTCAAATGACGAAGTCGCCAACAGGACGTCAATGGCTGGCATGATGTACTTCTTCTTGGAGCTGACGGCATGGGCGCCGCCCTCCGAATCGATTTTCAGATGGGCGCCCTTTGACACGCTGGCAGCCTGGAGGCCTGCTTCTACTTTTCGGACGGGTCCATGGGGCAGCACAATGCGCTGGAACGTAAAGCGCAGCTTGCCATTTCGGTTGAGTCGTCGCGCGGGGACGGCCTGGGTGACCACTCCCTCCAGCCTGCTGCCTTCAGGCAGAATCAACTGGTGATTGCTGGAGAAGAGGGGTTGCGATACGACGGCTTCCACGGGCGTGCCCTTAACATCTTTTGCTGAAGTGAGTGGCGTTGCCAGCCACACGTGCACGGTACTCGAAGGTGGAATCTCAGACCCGAGTTTCTGTAAATCCTGCTGCGAAATGTCTACCTTTCCCATCGTCAGTGGATCTTTAAGCGTGGCAGTGAATTCTGTGCCTTGTTGAATGACCTGCCTGTGGAAGGGTAGTTGTGCGGAGAGAATGCTTTCCACCCTTTTGAGCTTGTGCGGAGATTTGATGGCTGCGACAGCCTGCTTTTCGCTTTGCCCGATTTGCTGTCGAACCTGGGCGATTTTCCCGTGAATGCGCCCGGAACTCTTGTCTTTTCCGCCCGCAACAAGGCGAATGACGTTGGATGTACCGGGTGAGACGGCTGTTTGGATGGGGAGTTTCTTCCCGTTCTTAAGCACCAGCATGGTGAATTCAATGTGGGCCTGATGGAAAGGCGTCAGGTTTCCGTTCGCAAAAGCCAGCAACCTCTGTTTTCGCGAAACAGGGTCAATCCTGGTGATGCTGCCCAGCACGGTGCTGCCGGCGGGTATTACTTCCCGGTTGAAGACGTATACGGGCTGGATGATACGCCCTTTAACCGGAGCGCCGGCGTGTTTGACTCTCACCGATTTTTCAAGTTCCACACGAATGGGGATATTCGGCTTTACTGTCAGCGGAATGACGGTTGACTTACCAGATGATTTCACCACGGCAGATTGTGCCGCGCAGAAAGGAGTTATCAGCAGAATAGCTCCAAGGAAGTAAGTCGGTTTTGCCATTCGCATTGCAGGCTCCCGGGCGGCCGGCTGGATGTCCCAGTTTGTTTGTTGGCCCCGCGATTAAGGCCGAATACTCGGTCGTGGATGATCCTGGCTTCCCACTGCCGGCTCACGTCCTAAAGAGTGTTCAGAACAATTTGAACTCGTTCCCCGCAAAGGAGCGAGTTAACGGCTTTAGAACATCCTGATGAATTGAACGAATTTCCGCAAAAGCCGGAATGGGCAGATGGTTATGGGGGATTAAGAATTACGCGACGAAAAGGGTGCCCGCCCTGGCGCCCGATGAAGAATATCTACGGGCACGCATCGTCAGTTGGCACATGATGCCGGCAACCGCCGGGAAAAACATCAATCCTCGGTTGAAGGAATGCTCGCCGACGCCGGCATCGCCCTGGCTGCGACGCTGCGGTCCACCACGAATGTCAGGTGCGTGCCTTGCAGAAGAACCAGCGCTTTTTCATGTTTGAAGACGTTATAAATCAGAGCCGCACCGGCGCCAATTGCCGCACCATACCCCACGTCCGCCCCAAAACTGGGTCCACCACAATTGCCAAAGTATTGGCAATCAATCTCATGCCCCATGCCGACGGTCGCTCCTGCACCCGCGCCCATGGCGCCGGCAATCGCCGCCCCTTTCAACGCCGACTTGGCACTCTTGCCACATCCTTTGATGGTGCCTTCGGAGTCACTCGCCGTTCTGGCACAGGGGCTGCCTTGCGCTTCTTCAAGCGATCCGTTCAGGAGGAACTCATCACCGTTTTCCGTTGTGATGTCGTCCAGCACGATGCGCATTTCTCCCACGCCCTTGATGCGCTTTGATTTCTTGACCATGACGACATGTCCGTCCACAAGACTGCCGACCGGAACGATGGTTTTGCCGTTGGAAATGACAGGCTGCTCCACGTAGCCGGTGAATTTATCGCCCGTTTTATTGGTTTTTGAAGTCAGCGTAGTCTGCAGCCGCACGTGCAGCGAACTGCCGGCCGGCAGAAGAATGCCGCTGAATTTATTGTTGGCGCTGGGGCTGGTGGCGTTGTTATTGGCGGGAGCGGGAGTGTTCGCGGCGACCGCACTGTTGGATGCGCTGGGACTGGGCGCGCTATTTTGCGCCGCCAATGCCACGCAGGGCAAGGCCACAGCCAGTAGAATATTCGTTACCAGTGCGCGTTTAGCTTTAATCATCTTGCTTCCTCCCTTGACCCACTCTGCAGGACCATGGAGTTTTTTCCCGTCATAGGCCCAATTACCCTCTGTAACTTTTAATATGCTACCAAAGCCGCACCTTTGCAAGGTGGTCCTCGGTCTATTCGATTCTTCTCACTGGTATTGGGTTGCAATTCGGGATTGTAAAATTACACACTCAGCATGAATGGCCGAAGTCGCGGACACAAGATCTACCCCGGCCAGGCGGGCCGCCATGGCATCCGTCGGAAGGGTGTATATCATCCGGGGCGCGAACGTTCCGCCGCCTGGAATGGAAGACCTGGAATGATTGCCAATGGGCGCCCTGAAAAGAGCTTATTGCTGCCCCGCAACCACCGGCATTTCATCGACTTCGCGGCATTCCTCCAAAGCAGAACACGCCTCTTCCCGCGGGCCGACGCCTAACTGGTTGATCAATCGATGGAGACAGCCGCGAGTTATGTCCAAAAACCGCGCGGCCTCCGTCCGGTTTCCCTTGCATTCTCGTAATGTTCTGAGCAGAAGCCGGCGTTTGAAATCCTGGATCTCTTCCTCATACAGGCTTGAGTGGGAGGTGTTGAGGACACCATTGTGGATTTTTTCAGGCAGGTGTGCGGGTTCAACGGTTTTCGCGTCAGCCAGCACAACGGCTCGCTGAACCACGTTTTCCAATTCCCGGACGTTGCCCGGCCAGGAATACTCTTCAAGCGCCCCCATGGCGGACCGGGAAAATCTCTTTGCAGGTCTGCCAAACTGCTTGGCATAGCGCCGCAGAAACAACTGCGCAAGAAGCGGAATGTCCTCCCGGCGGTCCCGAAGCGGTGGAATCCAGATTTGAACAACGTTCAGTCGAAAGTAGAGGTCCATCCGGAAGCGGCCATCCTGAACCATTTCCTCTAGATTTTGGTGGGTTGCACAAACAACGCGAACGTCGGTATACAGCGGTGTATTGCTGCCCAATCGCTCAAACGATCGCTCCTGAAGAACCCGCAGCATCTTTGACTGCAGCGTGGGAGCAAGGTCACCCATTTCGTCGAGGAAAACGGTACCCTGATCGGCAACTTCAAACCGTCCGCGGCGGACTCCCGCAGCGCCGGTAAAGGCTCCCTTTTCGTGCCCGAAGAGTTCATCCTCAACCAGTGATTCGGGAAGGTTGGCACAGGAAAACGGAACGAAGGGGCCATCGCCGCGCTGGCTGAGGCGATGGATGGCACGCGCAAGCAATTCCTTGCCTGTTCCGGTTTCGCCCATGATCAGTACGCTGACGTCGCAAGCCGCCACCTTCCGGGCCACTTCGAACACCCGCTGGATGCTTTCGGAGCAGCCCGCCATTTCACCGAGTTGGCAGGAGGACTGCCGCTTTGATCGTGATTGCGAGAGATCCACTTCAATCTGGTGGAGGCCGTGCGCGCGACGCAACACCAGGCGAAGTTCGCGAATGTCAGGCGGGGAGGCCAGAGTTTCGTAAGCGCCATTCTCAATCAAATTGCGAACAACATCGTGCTCGTCCTCAGACACCAGCGGGATGATAGGAGGCGGCACGGGGAAGGCCTTCAGCAGGTTCCTCATCAGTCGCAGAGTTTCACCGTATCCTTCAAATCCAGTGGAGGATAAGTCCAGAAGTATGGCGTCTGCTTCCGGGTGCGGCTGAGCAGTTCTTATGCTGATGTCCGGGTCGCACTGCCACATTTCATAACCCGGCCCCAAAGCATTGCCAAGAACCTCTGCAAAGCTCCTGTCCCCGCTGCAGAACCAGAATCTAATGGCTTGATCTTTCATCTCTTGCTATCTCCGAAAAATGCTACCGAAGCTGAGGAGCTTATATTGCGCTGATGGGGTGTTGGGCAGATCAGGAAGAGCGTCGAAGGGAGCGGTCACGTATGTACGCGCACAGTCAGGTGTATGAAGTTTTTTGCAAGTCCAAGTAAGCATGAAGAGCGAACGGATTGAGTGCTGATTTGTAGACGGACAAGCACCAAAGTCCCGTTTGCCCTCGGAAAAGCCCCCTCCCCGAGGGGCCAGCGTCCCCCAATACTTAGAAAATTTTTCAGTTCGGAGACATCCTGCCTTGCGGCGGGAGCCTACCAGCGTACCCGCTCAGGCTGTCACCGGATCATGGCGGTCCAGTTTCCTGAGCCGCCTAATAGTGCCTTGCAAATAACCTTATGCTCAGATTCAGGAATGCTCAATCCGGTGAATCCCCCAATTCGGAGGGAAAAAGCCTGTACTGGATTGTTCCCGCGCAACCGGCTGATAAGGTAGAAACCATGTTTTTTCAACAAGTTGGACTACTAATGGGCGTGGCCGCCTGATTTTAAAGGTGGATCGGCGGGCGGTTCGGCAGGGTTGGACCAGTGATGGTTTTCACCAGGTTCGGTTGGAAAGAGTCTGGTGTGGGGTTGCTGGGCCGTTGGAAATCCCGAAGATGTCAGGCGCCAAAAAGCGATGTGACAAAATCGCGAGGGTTAAAGGGGATCAAATCGTCAACTTTCTCGCCGATGCCGACAAACTGAATCGGCAATCCCAGTTCGCGGCCAATCGCCACGACTACTCCGCCTTTGGCCGTGCCGTCGAGTTTTGTCAGGACGATTCCGGTGGCTCCTGCGTGCTCTGTGAACTGGCGCGCCTGTGACAATCCGTTCTGGCCCGTAGTTGCATCAATCACCAGCAGGACCTGATGCGGAGCGCCGGCGACTTCCCGCGAGGCGATGCGGCACATTTTACTGAGTTCGGTCATCAGGTTGTACTTGGTGTGCAGACGCCCGGCGGTATCGACAATGACCGGGTCAAAATTGCGCGATTTGGCCGCTTTCAGGCCGTCAAATATCACGGCGGATGGGTCGGAACCTGCCTTCTGTTTTACAACTTCCAACTCCAGCCGCGACGCCCACACATCGAGTTGTTCAATTGCCGCAGCCCGGAACGTATCGGCAGCCACCAGCAGGGGCTTGCGATTCTGGCTCTGGTAAATGCGGGCAAGCTTGGCGATGCTGGTGGTTTTTCCTACCCCATTCACACCCACCACCAGGATGACTTCCGGCTGGCCCTCAGGCGGCTTTTTTGCAGCAGCGCGGTTTGCGCCTCCATTTTGAGGGTTCTCCAGGATTTTGAGAATTTCCTGCTCAACGACGCCCCTGATTTCCCGCGCGTCTTTCAGATTTCCGCGGTTGGCCTGTTCGCGCAGCCCTGCCAGAATGTCGCTTGAGGTTTTTACTCCCAGGTCAGCCATGATCAATGTGGCTTCCAGGTCATCGAGTAGCGCCGGGTCAATGGCTTGCCTGCCTTCCGTCACCTGGTCAAGCCGCTCGACCAGTTGGCTCTTGGTTGAAGCCACTGCCCTTTTAAGCCGGTTGAAGAGGCTGCTTTTTTCTTCCTGAGGGCCAAATAAAGTTTGCACCATGGACTTTCATTGTAGCGCAAATACAGGCAAAGTCAGGAGTTGATCTGGAGGACGGGGACGTGGCTACGGCGTTCTTTTTCGAACTTTTGCATGTAACCTTTCATATACACCGAATGGAGCGCGTCTACAACAATAGGGTCGTAGCGGGTTCCCGCGTGCTTCTTAAGGATTGCCATTGCGGCAGGAAAGTCTCGACCCGCCTGATACGGGCGGTCGGTTGTGATGGCGTCAAAAGTGTCTGCTACGGCGATGATCCTCACCAGTAGCGGAATCTCGTCACCCTTGATTCCGTCAGGATAGCCGGTGCCGTCTAGCGACTCATGGTGCCAGCGGATGCCCGGCAGCGTGTCTGCAAGTTGCTGCACCTGACGGACGATTTCAAACCCCATGATGGTGTGGCGCTTCATGAGTTCGAATTCTTCCTCTGTCAGTACTCCCGGTTTTTTCAGGACGTGGTCATCCACGCCGATTTTGCCCTCGTCGTGCAGGGTGGCGGAAGACTGGACCAGGTCAATCTCCTGATCCTCAAGCCCGATTTCCCTGGCCAGCATTACGGAGTACTGCGAAACGCGCCTTGAATGCCCTTTGGTATAAGGGTCCTTGGCGTCAACTGCGGCAGCAATCATTTCAATGGAGTCGATAAACAATTGCCGGTTTTCGTCAGATGCGCGCTTCATATCGCCGATGTACTGCGGGATGTCTTCCGCCATGATGTTGAAGCTTTGCGCCAGGTCGCCGATCTCCGTCCGATTGCGGACGTCGGCGCGAATGCTGAAGTCTCTGGAGGCGATAGCGCGGGCAGTTCGGGCCAATTGATCGATGGGGCGCGTGATTGACTTTGAGGAGAAGACGGCGACGATCAGGCTGATGATGATCACCAGGATTCCCAGTCGAATTGTGGCGTCGCGCATTTCCGTGGCGGTGATGAAGGCATCGCTTTTCTTCTTCTGGAGAATCACTCCCCATCGTCCGTTCAGCGTGGGTGAATACGTCCCGAGCATGGGAATGGTCTTGCCGTTGCGCACCAGGTTGTATTCCGAAGTTTCCGTCAGATGAGCCCGGCCGCGCCATGCCAGGAATTTCTGCACAATGGGATCGCTGACCATGTCAATACCTGCTACATTCTGGTCAGGATTATTGGACGCGACCGTGCGCCCGGAATTGTCCACAATGTAGGCTTCAAGGCCCAGCCTTCTCGATTCATCCAGCTCATCACCCAGCGGCCGTAGTGTTACAACCGCGGCGATCATCCCCAAAAAGGTTTTCTGGTGCTGGATGGGTTCAGCGATCACCGTCACCAGTCCACTGCCGCGTGGTCCCACTGCCGTAAGAGGATTGCTTTCGTACCGCTGGCCCTGCCTGGCAGCCATGAAGGCTGCTTCCAGCGTCTTGCGGACAAACGTGTCTGAAGCCGCGTTGAATCCGCTGGCCTGGGTGGCCTGCGCCCCGCGACCGCGCGCCTCCGCGTTCAGCACGGTCACATAGATCACGCTGGGCTGGTCAGCCAGGGATTCCTCCAACGCCCTTTCCATCTGAGGGTCATCCTCGTACTTTGAATTATTAACCTGAATGGCAAGAGGAATGACGGCGTCGAAGAGTTCCTTCACCTGCTGCCGGACGTTTTCCATGTAGAGCTGAATCTGCTGGGCCAGAGATTTGGAAAGCGTCGTCTGAAGAATTTTCTCCTGTGTCTCCAGCCGCCCTTTGTTCATGCTTACCATCCGGGCGCCGAAGAACCACAAGGGCAGGACGCTGATACTGACAAGAATCAGCAGCAGGAGGTACTGGATTTTTAACCGCTTGGGGCCTACTCGTTTCATCAGGGGTGCGCTCGCTATTCCCCTGAGAATTTCGGCTGGATCATGGCAGAACTTGAGCGGAATGGCCCATCGGACATCAGCCGCATTTCACGCAGCGCAAATATTTCTATTTGTCATGCGCCGAGATTTTGAGGCAGGTGCTGTCGGGCAGGGAATTCGACTGGTCCTGAGGAATTGAAGCCCAAGTTCTAAGAGAAGGACGCAATCTTCCGGTATTCCGCACCTGCGGGCAGCAACCTGCTCTCCCACAGGAAGATTTCCGAGACGTCGAAAGTTCCAAAATGCGACGGCCCCTGAACCTTCAAAAGGGCCTCAAGCCTGGGCTGAGCGCGGGGAACTTTGAAGCGTGCAAGCGTGAGGTGTGGATTGAAGGGCCGGTCTTCACGCTGGAATCCAATTGACGCCATGGCGCTTTCCACCTGCTCGGCCAGCCGCGCAAGATTGGGCGGGGCGTCCAGGCCAGCCCAGAAAACGCGGGGCCGTTTTGCGCTGGGAAAGAACCCGAATCCCTGCGCCCGAATGGTGAACTTTTCAAAACGTTCCATCCGGCCCAGCGCCTGTTTCACTTGGGCCTCCTGATCGCTGGAGATTTCACCAAGAAACTTGAGCGTAAGATGGATGCCTTCAGGGCGCGTCCAGCGGGCATCGGGGGCCGCAGCCCGGAAGCGCTCCTGTTCCTGCGCAAGGGCCTTGCGGATTGAATCCGGCAATTCGATAGCGATAAAGGCTCGCATCCACGCCTTCGGATTGAGGTGATCGGAGTTCCGTGGGCCGTTTAATTTCGGACGCGCCGCCGCAGCATCTCAAGCGCAAACTGCGAAGAAAGCAGCCGGACGCGCTCGCGGTCACCGGGGAAACGAAATTCGCGGACTTCTGTCCCGCGCTCATCGGCGACGGCAATAAAGACCATTCCGACCGGTTTTTCCTGTGTTCCGCCGCCAGGCCCGGCAATGCCCGTGATGCCGACGCCGATGGAAGCGCCTGTCTTCTGCCGGATTCCTTCGGCCAGCGCCTGCGCTACTGGCCTGGAGACGGCGCCGTAGGTTTCCAGCAGCTTTGGCGAGACTCCTGCAAACTGCGTTTTCAGTTTATTGGTGTAACAGACTGTGCCGCCCAGGTAATATTCACTGCTTCCCGCGACGCGCGTAATCCGCTCGCCCAGCAGCCCTC
>JBJKQZ010000533.1:0-8517 GCA_046704865.1 Terriglobia bacterium | reverse complement strand
GTTACTCAAATGACGGCCTGCACCCGAACGACCGGGGCTTTGCTTTGCTGGCTCCGGTGGCCGAGGCAGCTATCGAGAAGGCCCTGCACGAAAAGCCCTGAACCAGCCGTGTGCAGGCAAACGGAAGCGGGGAATCAAAGTACCCAGAGGAGCGGAGCCAATCCCAGCAGTGTCAGGCCGGCAAGCAGACACAAACTTTCCGTGCCTGTTTCACGGTCAGAGTAGTTGCGCGCGTAAATTCCTTTTACCAGGTTGTTGCTGGCTGCCGCGATCAGGACACTTGCCGCGGCCACCTGAAAAGGTGTCAACGTTCCGGCGGCCTGCGTCATGCTCATGATAAAGGGATCAACATCCGTCACGCCCGTTATCGCCGCAAGGCCATAGACACCTCCTGATCCCAGATGCACAATGGCCAGGCGCGTGGCCACAAGCATGGCCAGAAAGAGAAACGCAAACAAGAAAGCAGCTCCCAATTCCAAAGGATTCTTTGGCTCGAGTTCCCTTTTGACTTCAGTGCTGCCGGTGTCGGGCCTGCGGGACCAGAGCCACCCTGCTCCAGTTGCGATCGCGGCCAGAATAAGGAAAGACGGAGCCAGGGCGGTCATCAATTTATGATTGAAGACTCCCACCAGTACCACCAGCCGCAGATACATGATGCCAGAGGCGATCAGGATGCTGCCGGAGAAAAGGTGCCGGTGTTCCCCCGTGGCAGCGCGCTTGGCCAGAACTACAGTCGTCACCGTGGATGAGTACGCTCCGCCCAGGATTGCGGAGAGAATCACCCCGCCGTATCCTCTGGTCAGTTTCTGGAGAACGTAACTGCCATAGGAAATGGCGCTGACCACCACCACCACAAGCCACATTTTGAACGGGTTGATCTGGAACGGCCCAAACGCCTTGTCGGGCAGGGCAGGCAGAATGACAACACTCAGGAGAAGAAACTTGGTGAAGGTAAGGATTTCCTCTGAGGAGATGCGTTGCGTGAGACTATCCAGCGCGGCCTTCAGCTCAAGTAACAACGCGCTGGCAACGGCAAGCGTGGTGGCAATCCAGAAATGGTCATAGTAAACGAGAGCCCCTACCACGTATGTGGCCAGCCCGGACATTTCTGACGTCACACCGGCCGTAGGAATTGAAGTGAGCTTGTGCCAGTATGACAGCAGCAGGAAACCGGCAATCACAACGAATCCCAGTGTGACCGCCAGAAGTTGACCCTGCGCGATGACGCCCAGGGAGTAGCCGATCAGACCGATCAGTGGAAAAGTGCGGACTCCGCCGAACGAGTAATGCTCGATCCTTTTCTTGTGTTCCTCGCGCTCAATTCCGATCAGGAAGGAGAGGAAGAATACCAGCACAATCTTGACGCCATCGGGCGGCAACCAATGATAGAGTTTGAGCAGCATTTTTCAGGCTTGCGCCGGGCTCCTGTGCAATCAGAATGTCCTTCTAAATCCCCGGCCTCCGACTGCGGCTAGACAAAGTGTACACCTTTGCCGCAGGCTGGAGAAACTCTATGATTTTGGCAGGCCTTGGAGGTGACAGAACGGCTCTCTGGTCCGGGCGGGTGTGATGGGAGTTCAATCTTTCGCAACCGTGCTGGGATATTCTGAATGTCCATTTGCCAGGGCCCTTGAAGCTCTGCTGTTTCCTTTGCCCAATTCCTTGGTGGAATACATGGCCCGGTCTGCTCCGTCGAGCATTTCGTCCAGAACTTTTCCGTCAGACCATTCCGTCATGCCGATGCTCAGTGTCAGCTCAAAATCCTTCAGGTGCTGCTCATGGTTCCAATCCGCAAGAATTCTTGCTGTGCGGTCTATGACCACTTGTCCACCCTCCGTGGTGGCGTCTGCCAGGATCACCAGGAATTCATCGCCTCCGTACCGCACCACAGCGTCTGTGCCGCGCACGGATCCCCTCAATATGCCCGCCACCTCAGCTAGCACGAAATCCCCCATAAGGTGCCCGAAGCGCGTGTTGACCTGCTTGAACCGGTCGACGTCCACCATCATGAAGGTGAGTGGCTTCCCCAGCCTCTTGGCGTGGCTCATAAACCTTCGGGCAAGGTCATCCAGCGCCCTGCGGTTATAAACCTCTGTCAACGGATCGGTAAAGCTCTGCAAGCGCACCAGTTCGCTTTGGATGGTCGTTGAGATCACCTGCTCTCGCGTTCGCCGCAATTGCAAACGCCGGTTGATGATGTACGTGTTGTACAGAATGAGCAGAGCAACAAAGCCGAAGAACAGCTCGGGCGAGACCGCAACGCTCAGATGCAGCAGCCCCTGCTGCAAAAAAGCGGCCCGAAACATCAAAGCCAGCAGGCCGATTCCGAAAGCTACGCCGACTCCGGCAGATATCAGCCAGACTTCCCAGTCACGCTTCTCGAGCGCGATCAATTGCTCACTCACAGTGGCCAGCAGGCTCTGATGTCGGGGTTCAGTCTCCATCGATGGATCCTTTTCTGTGAGCAAGAGTGCGGCGCCTCAGGAGTTCTGGGACGGAAGCCGAAGCCCACACGAACCTTTTTTCCTAAAGGTGGAAGGCAAGGGGATCCTCGCTCAGTTCGCCGTGTATGAGCTGGAATCTGCGCCACTATCCCGATAGGCTTAATGAGTCTGCGGATCGGGATCATCAAAGGCTCTGCCTTGTTTACCCCACCAATCTATGCCATCGGCATTCAGCTGTTTTTGCTTGAAGGATTATCCGATGCTCCATCCCTGTTTCGCTGCCAGGGGAATTGTAAGGGAGAATCCCGTTCAGTGGATTTCTTGAAGCAGATTAACGCTTTCCAATCCGATACAGCCCCGCTCCATGGGGATTGATTTGGGCTGAGAACTGGCTGTCAAAACTTCCAAGGTTCTCTTTTTTCCACAAATCTCGGACTGGAACTTTTCCGGCCATTCCCAGTTGGCGCCAGGAAACCGTGATTTCTTCCAGAGACTCTCCCAGATTGAACAACGCAACGTATTTCTCCCGCGTTCTGGGAATATCGGCAACCCAAGCAATCTGGTTGCCGCGCGTAAAGAGCAGTCGATTGCCAGAACTGTGCTGGTCCACGGCAAGAACCTCCTGGTTGGTCAGGAGTGAAAGGGTGAAGGGGTCAAGAGTTGGAAGGTCGCCTCCCATCATCAGGGGGGAACGGAAAATCGACCACAGGGTCATCATTGTGATCTGCTCGTCGTGGGTCAGTCGGCTCAGGCGGGGGCCGTCATCGAATCCGCGAAGGCGCAGCAGGCCGAGCGGCAGCATGTCCGCGTCCGGCCAATGACTGGGGCCAACGTACGGCGCCCACAACCGGCAATAACCAAACTGGTTTCGGAGTTCCGGCCAGTTGTCCCACATATCGTCGGAAATGCGCCACATCTGCGAATATCGTTCCACGTGGGTGGCTTCGCAAAGCGGCGTCGGCCCGGGCGAGAGGCTTAATACCATGGGCTTGCCGGAATGGTTCATGGCGTCTCGCAGGGCCTCAATTTCAGGCGCGTGGTAGACCTCGCCAAAGGGATCGCTGGCGCGGCTCATGTCATCCGCTTTAATAAAGTCGACGCCCCAATCTGCATAAAGCTTGGCGAGTGAATCATAATAGGCCCGCCCCGCGGGCTTTGAAACATCCACACCATACATGGCCTTAGACCAGGAGCAGGTGTTCAACACGTTGGCAATGTCTTTGGCATGCGCGTTGGTCCCAAGGATAGGTAGATTTTCCTCGACTGCCGCACGGGGAATGCCGCGCATGATATGAATGCCGAATTTCAACCCCAGGGAGTGAACGTAATCCGCAAGAGGTTTGAAACCCTGTCCATCAGCGGCGGAAGGGAAACGATTGGTGGCGGGCAAAAGGCGGCCGTAGGGGTCCATCACCGGTTCCCCTTTGACATGCCCGCTGGGATAGTACCAGTAGTAATCGACCACGACGTACTTCCAGCCGTACATGGCCAGATGGTCAGCCACGTATCGCGCATTGGCCTTAAATTGTTGCTCGGAAACATCGCCCCCGTAACTGTCGTAGCTGTTCCACCCCATGGGAGGGGCGGGCGCAAGGTCAGCCGGCGGCGCGTTTTTACTTGAAGAGGCTGCGGTTCTGCCGGCGATGAACAGCCCGGCGGCGACAATACCTATCGCAACCAGCAGCACGATGAAAGATCGTGATCTTCCAACCATGGCGTCTCCCAATAATGATCAGGCGGCTCATTAAAACATCATCGTGCTCACAAAGCAAGATGACCATTGATTCCAGACGCCAAAGTAACGAGAATAAGGGGCAAACTTGCCGTCCCGCAGAGCTTTAAAAGGGGTGGAATGTTGTGCCGGGGCGCTGCGGGGATTTGCGGCAGTCGTAGAAAAGAAAGCTTCGCTGCAATCTGAGCATGGCCATGAGTGACCAGGTGTTCTTTAAAGACAGCCGCCTCCGTCCCACCTTTCGGCTCCTCTATTCCGTGCTGGGGATCATCATCATTGCCACCACAGCGGAGTTTGTGGCCGTCGCGATGCCGGCGCCCATTGCATGGATGCCGCGCGAGCTGACCTTTCTGTTCTGGTTCAGGCTGCTCCTGTTGCCGGTCCTGCTGGGATTATATGCGCTGCAGTGCCGCGTTCTGGAAGGGCGTCCGCCAGGCTCTGTCGGGCTGGCGTTTCACCCGCGTTGGAAAAATGAGCTTCTGCTCGGTGTTGCGGCCGGCGCAGCAATGATCCTGCTGGCTGCGGGTGCGGAATGTCTGGGCGGCGCGGCCAGTTTCTCATTGGCGCTCGCATCGCCGGGCAGGGTTTTTCTGGCAGGGATTTTCTTTCTTGTTCTTCTCACAGTTGTTGCCGTGGACGAAGAACTGATTTTCCGCGGGTATCCGTTTCAGCGCCTGGTGGAAATCACAGGACCCGTCCTGGCTGTCATTATTTCCTCTGCGGTGTTTGGGCTTGCGCATTTCAGAAACCCTTTCCATACATGGATTTCCACGCTCAACACCATCGTGGTGGGTTTCCTGCTGGGTATTTGCTACCTGCGGACCCGCGCGCTCTGGCTGCCGATTGGCATCCATTTCGCCTGGAATTTTGTCCAGGGATACGTGCTTGGGCTGCCCGTCAGCGGGGTGGTTTTCCCGGGTTCCATTTTTCACGCAAAAATCAGCGGACCGCTGTGGTTAACTGGTGGCGCTTATGGCCCGGAAGGTAGTATCCTATGTTTAGGCGTAATCGCGGCGGGAACGGTTTACTTTCTCGTTTCCAAGCGCATCTTTACCACGGGTGAGATGGAGCGGCTTGCCCTGGGTCCAAGAGACGAAGAAGGAACCGCAAGCAGCCTGTTCTCCGCGGGCAGCGTCTCGACCGGAAAGCGCGAGTAACGGCGCGTGAGATGCGCCGAATCGTGGGTAAGGCCATGAGTAATTGCCAGTACCTCAGGCGTCTTCTACCACCCGCAACATCCCTGCACATTCTCGACCGGAATTCCTTTGGACGTACGACTCGCAAAAAAATAGCTACCGGCTCCTTTGCTTTGCTGGTAGCCATTGCTTCGGTCCTGCTGGTGTGGCCCGCCGCGGCTTCTGCAAAAGAGCAGCAACTGGATGAACTGGGCCGCATTCTTCTGATCCGTGGCCTGGACCGGGAAATTGCTGTCGCCAAAATCGTTTTGCCGCGCGGAAAGCATGGCCTTTTTATCAATGACAAAGGTGAAGTTAACCAGGAGCGGGCTGAGAAAGAACTCCGCGAAAACGGCGCCGCCATCCAGCCCGGAATCCCGGTGGAAATCACCAAGATCCAGTTCAAAGACCACGGAATTGTATTTGAGATCAACAACGGCGGGAAAAACCACAAGAAGTGGTACCAGCATATTGAAATCGGAATGGGCGGCATGATGCAACCGCTCGATAATCAGCAACAGCAGAACCCCATTGCTTACGGCTCTTCCATCACGCTCAGCTTCCCTCACCAGAAAGTTCCGGACGTGAGTGTTGATCAGGCCAAGAAACTGCTGAGCGTGGCGCTCGATTTCCACCGCAAGCTGCCCACTCAACTCTACTCGCCCAAAGTGCCGGAAAAATTCAAAGAAGCTATCCGCAAACACGAGGTGTTGGTGGGCATGGACACAGACACCGTGCTCTCTGCCAAAGGGACTCCGTTCCGCAAAGTGCGTGAAACCAAGCCGAACGGCGAGGAAACTGAAGACTGGCTCTACGGACTCCCGCCCCACGTCCTTTTTGTCACCTTCAGCGGCGATAACGTCATCAGAGTCCACCAGTACTGACGGCCTGCCCTGATGTGTGCTTTGGGTAATTCAGCCCGAAGCCAACCACCATCCCATCGCAAATCACGATTGACGCCCGCGGTTCTCTCCAGTAGAGTACCGAGCGTCAGTCAGTCCAATCATTCAGGCGGTGAACTTCAATGGCAGGAAAAGTGGATCGCAGAGATTTCTTGAAAACTGGCGGCATCATGACGGCGGGAACGTTCATCTCAGGTGGTATGCAGGTCCATGCCATGGCCGAGGAGCAGGGCGAGCCGGCAAAGCCGGTTTCTGCCAACGATCATCTGCAGATTGCCCTGATTGGCGCCGGCGGCCGCGGACAATCTGACACGAAGACCGCGGCGCAGATTCCCGGCATAAAGGTGAGGGCCGCAGCCGACTGTTACAACGGGCGGCTGACGCATGCCAAAGAGCTTTGGGGCGCCGACATCCAGACCACCCGCGACTACGCGGAAATCCTGGCCCGAAAGGACATTGACGCAGTGATCATCGGCACGCCTGACCATTGGCACATGCGGGCGGCCGTCGATGCCATGAACGCGGGCAAAGATGTGTATCTTGAAAAGCCCATGATCCACCTTTATTCCGATGGCCCCAAAATCATTGAGACCGCGCAGCGCACCGGCCGCATCCTCCAGGTGGGCAGCCAGCGCGTCAGTTCCATGATTTACCGCAAGGCAAAGGAACTGCTGGCTTCCGGCGCTATCGGCAAATTGAATATGGTTACGGCCTGGTGGGACCGGAACTCCTCCATCGGCGCCTGGAATTATTCCGTTCCGCTTGACGCCTCCACCACCACCTGTGACTGGCCGCGTTTTCTTGGCACGGCACCCAAAATTCCATGGAATCCCGAACACTTTTTCCAATGGCGAAAGTGGAAGGCCTACGGTTCCGGCGAGGCCGGAGACCTGTTCGTACACCTGTTCAGCGGCACGCATTTTGTAGTGGGAGTGAACGGCCCCACCCGCGCCATGGCAACCGGCGGGCTGCGCTTCTGGAATGACGGCCGCGACGTGCCGGACGTTCTGCTCGGCCTGTTCGATTATCCGGAAGGGTTTAATCTCAGCCTTCGCGTCAACTTTGTTGATGGAGGTTCTGAGAGCGAGGGCCTGGTCTTTACAGGCTCAGAGGGCACCATGACCATCAATGGAAACGGAGTCAGCCTCTCGCGCGTTCCGCGCGAAAAGGAGCCTGGCTACTCCATTGAGACTTTCGCCCGCTCCATGCAAAAAGAATTTCTTGCCGCCTATCGCAAGAAATATCCCATCACCCACCCCACAGGCGAAATCCCGCTTGGCGAGGAGGCCTATATTGCCCCGCATGGCTACAATGATACCTATGACCACTTGAAGAATTTCTTTGAGGCTGTCCGGACGCGACGCCCCGTGGTGGAAGACCCCGTTTTCGGATTTCGCGCTGCCGGAGCGGCCCTGCTGAGCAACCTGAGCTACGACCGCCAACAGGTTGTCCGTTGGGATCCTGAAAAGATGCAGTTACTGGCCTAAGTCCGAACGCGGGAGATGCTTTGCGGCATCAGACTCGTGTCTGAATTGCCGCGGCTACTTTCAGTGCCATCGCGCCAATGCTTTCCTGAGTTCGTCCATCAGCGGGAGCGCAGGGACCATTGCGCAGAGCAGCCAGAGTGAATTTGCGGGCAGCGGGGAGGTCCCGAAGACACTCTGCATCGTTGGGACATAGAGGACCAGTGCAAGGACGGCGATTTCAAAGAGAATCCCAACCCAGATCAGTGAATTTCCGCCCAATCCGATCCGGCGGATTGAAGCAGTCTCGCTGCGTTGAGTAACCACGTTTCCAATCTGCGTAGCTATTACGGAAGCCAGGGCAACCGAAACGGCCTCGCGGTACAGGTCGCCTTGAAATGGAAGATCGAGCCATTTCCCCCAATAGCCATTGGTCCAGAACGTAGCGTAGAAGGCCAGCATCGTCAGCAGCGCCTGGGGGACGCCCAACCAGGCGTAGGCCCGCAATAAGAGACCGGGAGTGAACAGGTGCGCGTGGAGTGACCTCGGCGGCAATTCCATAATTCCGGGCTCGGGCGGTTCGGCTCCGAGGGCGAGAGCAGGGGCTATGTCGGTGCCCAGATCGATGCTGAGGATCTGCATCAAATTCAGGGCCAGCGGGATGGGTCCCGCACTGATAGCAATACAAATAAACGGCGCAGCTTCCGGTGTGTTGCTGGTCAAAATATAGGTGATGAACTTCCGTATGTTGGTATAGACGCCGCGGGCTTCCTCAACGGCGTTCACGATGGAGGCGTAATT
>JBJKQZ010000532.1:0-5335 GCA_046704865.1 Terriglobia bacterium | reverse complement strand
CGATGGCCTTCTTCGCGTATTCCTCGGCTTTGGCCTGATTAGTGCGCCGCCGCAGGGCATAGTCGTAGGAGACAAGGTTCAAGGCTTCAATGTTGTTGGGGTCGGAGGCGATGGCTTTTTCGGCATATTCATCCGCTTTTTGGGGCTGGTTGGACTGCGTGTAAGCGATTGCGTAGCGGTAATTCAGCAGGCCAGCCTGATCTTTTGCGGCATCGGGATAAGCCTGTGTGAATTGATCCAGCAGCTTGATCTGCTGCGCGGGGTCTGTGACGCCGGGCAGGAAATGGAAGAATGCGTACGCCATATAATTGGTGTCGCTCTGGGCCCGTTGCAGGGCATTCTTTTTTGCAGCTTCATAATCGGCGTCGCTTTCAGACGTGCTCCTGGCAACAACAGCTTCAGCTTTGATCTGCGCCGGAGCTTTCATGATGATTTCAAACGGCTCATTGCCGGCCTTGCCGCTCGACATATAGGCCTGCAGCAGGTCTTCCAGGAAAGGCACATCCAGATAGCCAGCGGCCACCGATTTTTCACCGGCTGCTATCGCCTGATCGTACTGCTGGAGTTTGACGTAGTATTTTGTGAGAAGCTGATCTGCGCAAGGTGCGTAATTGGAACTCGAATTTTCCTGGGTGAACTTCTGGAGTGCCGCCACCTTGGCGTTAACGTCGTCGGTGCCATTGACGGCGAGCATCAGTTTGTCTTCCGGTGAACCGACGATGATGGTGTGGTTGGTGCAATTGTGGTCCTGCTGTGCGGCCAGGGGCCAGGTTGATGCCATGAGGCACGCGAGCAAAACTGTCTGATACACGCTGCGCATGGGAACCTCCTCTTAAAAGGATGAATTCCGGGTCTTTCGCCAGAAACTGGGAAGAAACCGAGGCACCTTTCGCGCGTAAGCTTCGTATTCAGAACCGTATTGTTCCCGGAGTTCCCGCTCTTCGAGCGGGGCGACTATTAAATACAACAGGAAAGTGACGATTGCCAGCAGAAAAATTCCTGCCGCTCCGGTAAGCAAACCGAAGGCGATAAACCCCAATAGGATGTTGGCATAACGCGGGTGGCGAACCTGCGCATAAATGCCCTTGTCAACAATTCCACTTTGGGGATGGGATGGGTTCAATTCCGGCACACCCGCGAGCTTTTTGAAGCTGAATATTTGATGCACCTGGTGGGTGATCCGGAAGTGCAAGGCCAGCAGCACCGCTCCCAGACAATAAGTAACGGGGTTGCGAGGCAGGCGGTAGAAGAACAGCGAATTTCCGGCCACTGCCAGCGGCGTGCCAATCACCACCCATACGGGCAGCGCAATCCAGAAAGACCGGTATCCCACACGCCGCCAATAATTGACTGCGGGATGAATCAGAAGCCAGTAAACCGGCACAGGGAAATAGAGGGCGGCATAGATAACTGCCAGCCAGTCGATTGTTCTGGTAAAGAAAGTGGACATTTCCGCAATATTCCGGACCTGCTGGGTGAGGGGAGCGCTTCTGCCGAATTGAATGAAGAAGGCCTCCCTGCGGGCCCCAGCTTATTCAATCGCCAAACCCGGATGCCTGAAGGTAAAATGCCTGTTCACGGAACTTAAGAATCCACTGGAGGATGAGCATGCAATTGTTCGCATGGGACAAGGTGCAAAAAGAACAGATGAATCCCAGCGTCTGGCGCAAGGTGGTCAATGGCGAAAAGATGACCGTGGCTCACATCGGGACTTCCAAAGACGGTGTTGTGCCGGTTCATAAACACGAGAACGAGCAGATGTCTTACGTGCTGGAAGGGGCGTTGAAATTTGACATCGGAGGCCAGGAAGTTATCGTCCGGAAAGGGGAGATCGTTCATATCCCGTCGAATGTTCCGCATGGCGTTGTGGCGCTTGAAGATTCCCTGGCTCTTGAGATCTTCGTTCCTGTCCGCCAGGATTGGTTGACCGGCAAGGACGATTATCTGCGCAAAACTTAGCCCGCAGAATAAAGCGTTGCCTGAGGATGAAGGCTTGCTTGAGACTCCTGTGAAGACGCAGGTTTTGCGGCTGAATCTGCCGCTTCAGCCAAAGCAATTCAAAGAAACGAGGGAGACAAGAGAATGGATCTGGGATTAAAAGATCGCCTTGCAATTGTGGCGGCATCAAGCCAGGGACTGGGCAAAGCCGTTGCCCTTGGACTGGCGCGGGAAGGCGCAAAACTGGCCATCTGCGCTCGCACGGAATCAAAGCTCAATCAGGCGGCGGAGGAAATTCGCGGTGAGTCTGGGGTCGAAGTTCTGGCGCGTCCCGTTGACGTTACGCAGTATGAGCAAGTCCGGGATTTTATTGCGGAGACCCATAAGCACTTCGGGCGCGTGGATATCTGCGTGACGAACTCCGGCGGACCACCGGCCAAGCCCTTTGCGGAGACCACGGTTGAGGACTGGCAGTCAGGCGTAAATCTGAATCTGATGAGCACACTCTACTTTGTGCGTGAAGTGCTGCCCATCATGCAGAAAAGAAAATGGGGCCGGCTGATTACCATTACTTCTTCATCCGTAAAGCAGCCCATCGATAACCTGGTGCTCTCGAATTCAGTCCGGTCAGCCGTCAGCGGCCTGATGAAGACCCTTTCCAATGAATACGGGAAAGACAACATCCTGGTCACCAACGCCTGCCCGGGGTATACGCTTACTGCGCGGCTCGACGAACTTTCAAACCGGCTGGCAAAGGCCGAAGGAATCGTTCCTAAGCAGGTGCAAGAGCGATGGGCCAGACAGGTCCCGCTGGGGCGCCTGGGCCGTCCGGAAGAGTTTGCCAACTTGGTTGTCTTCCTTGCATCAGAGAGGGCCAGCTACATCACAGGCGTGTCCATTGCCATCGATGGCGGCTTCGTCAAGGGTGTTTATTAAGAACCACACGGCACGCCGCAACCTTTCAATGTTCATCCCCCAGCGGCCATTGGATTCATCCCCCAATTGCGGCCGAACTTGTCGAACTTGGCTTTACCCCTTAAAATGGGGTGGAGAGGGGAGGGACAACTACTATTGTATAAGGAGGAACAACCTTGCGCTCTTTGATTTCCCGGATGTTGATTACCTCTCTGGTCTTCGCAGTCGGATTTTTGCTTCAGGCTCCCTCACTGCTGGCTGCCCAGAACCATGTGGTTTCGCCTTCTGAACTTCAACAGGTCACCCTCTCTGCTTCCCGCACGCGGCAGCAGAATATCAATAAGGTCGAGAAACTTTTCTCTTCCGAGCAGGCCGAAAAGGCCTTGAAATCCGCTCACCTTAACCCTATCCAAATCAAGAAAGCTGTTCCGTCGCTGAGCGACCAGGAACTGGCAAGGCTTGCCTCAAGGGCTGATAAAGCGCAGAACGACTTTGCGGCCGGGGCGCTGACGAACCAGCAGATCACTTACATCCTGATCGCGATCGGCGCGGCGGTCATCGTGCTGATTGCAGTCCATTAGTTAACGATGCAAGGCATCAGGCGGCAGAGCGCGTGGATGCTGCCGGCATTCCTGCAGGTGGCGCTGGCCGGCGCCCTGGCAGCGGGAACGGGGATGTGGCTTGACGTCCCATTTGTCCGGCAGCAGGCTGACGGCTGCGGAGCGGCCTGCATTTCAATGGTCATGCAATACTGGCTGAAGAAGACGGACGCCAGCATTCCCTCTGCCGCCAACGCCGGCCGAATCCAGCACGAGCTTTACAATCCGAGGGCAAAAGGCATCTACGCCTCTGATATGGAGCATTACCTTCGCAGGAACGGCTTCCGGGTGTTTGCATTCCGCGGCACACCGGAAGACCTTTCCCATCACCTGGCGAAAGGCCGTCCGCTTATTGTATGTTTGCAGGATTCCGGAAAGTCGGGACCACTGCATTACGTTGTGGTGGTGGGGCTTGACCGTGAAGACGGTGTGGTCCTGGTGAATGACCCGGCCCAGCGGAAACTGCTGAAGATGGACCTGAAGAATTTTGAAAATCGATGGCGCCCGATGCACAACTGGACTCTGCTCGCGGTGCCCGTGCCTGGCAATTGAAAATTCACGCGCTTGCTTTCTGCTTCCTGGCGGCGCTGCCTCTTGCCGCCCGCGCGCAAAGCGCCGGTTGCCGCGCCGCTCAGCCTGAAGCGCTTTCCTCTCAAAGTCAATGGGAACGCATTCTGGATGTTACAGGCCGCTGCTCCGGGCAATCGGCGGACGTTCTCTATTATCGTGCAATGGCATTCGCCAGTTTGCAGCGATGGGACCAGGCAAAGGCCGCATTTGAGTCTGGCGTAAAGCAGTTTCCGCGCGACAAACGTTTTCCCGTGGAACTTGCCGGGATTGCCTTCAAAGAAAAGCGCTACGTGGCAGCCGCTCAATATCTGCGACGCGCTCTGCGCCTGGATCCGCGCGACCATTACGCCATCAACTTTCTCGCCACGATTTACTTCCTGGAAGGCAACCAGGAGGCGGCGCTCGAATACTGGAACCGGATCGGGAAGCCACGGATCAACCAGATCAGGACGGACCCGCAGCTCCGCATCGACCCGGCCCTGCTGGATCGCGCCTTTACCTGCTCGCCGGCCAGCGTCCTGACCCTCGAGCAGTACCGCACCACCCTCCAGCGGCTCCGGCAGCTTGGAATCTTTCCCACTTACCGGCTCGACCTTGTCCCTCTCTCCGGGAAAGGCCAGGAGGATTTCAATCTGGTGCTGAGTGCCGTTGAAAGAAATGGCTGGGGCCCCGGCAAAGTCGAAGGACTGCTCTCGCTGCTGCGCGGCCTCCCGTATGAAACGGTTTATCCCGAAGCGTATAACCTGCGGCACTTTGCAATCAACATCAATTCACTCTTCCGATGGGACGACCAGAAGCGGCGAGTTGCCGCCGAGTTCTCATCTCCTCTCGCCGGAAATCCGAAGTACCGATACCGCATCTACGGCGATGCCCGGAATGAGAACTGGAATATTTCCCAGACTTTCCATCTGCCTTCTCCGCCTGTACAGTTCTTCAATCTTGAGAAGATCACGCTGGGCGGAGGGATCAAGTCCATCGTCAACAGCCGCTGGAACTGGGGAGCCGGCGCGGATGTTTCCGACCGGCGGTTTCGCAACCTTCCCACAGGCGCGTCTGCCGTGGATCGTGTTTTCACCAATGGAACGGCTGTAGAAGTGCGAGCGCGCAGCCATTATGCCCTGCTCAGAATGCCAGCCGGGAGATTTACCCTTGGCGCCGGAGTTCAAGGAGCGTTGGGCGATTTCTATGCGCAGGGCTTTGGCCGGTATGGCACGTTGCAGGGTTTGCTCGGGGCACACTGGTTTCCACAGTCCCGTGGGGATGATTACGAAATGTTGGAATCGTTCCATGCGGGGGAAACTCTAGGGCAAGTT
>JBJKQZ010000531.1:0-4604 GCA_046704865.1 Terriglobia bacterium | reverse complement strand
GTCACCCGCCTGAGTGATCGGGCAGATCCTGTGCCGGATGAAATCTGGAACGAGGCCGCAAGGCATTACAACGAGTCTGAGCTTGCAGCCTTGGTTCTCTGGATCGCCGTCACCAACGTCTGGAACCGGCTGAATGTTGCCACCAGACAGGTGGCGGGCGAATGGGCCAAGTCTGCCGAAGCTCAGAAATGGGCAGAAAAGAACGCAGCAGCCGTCTAGCTGCATTTAGAAAATACGCGACGCCCCACGGCCGGAATGGTTTTCGAGAATACGGAAGGAAGCGCCGCGTACCACAGTCCCGGCTGTCCGTCCTGATTCCCGTGCCTGGTTGGAACTCGTGTTACACTTCAAGCCGCCAATTCATATCAACCGGGGGATTTTAGGCATGGAGATACACTGGTTCAGGAAGACGGCCGGGATTTTACCCAGCGGCAACGTCAAGTCGGCTCAACGAACTTATAGACGTCGTAGTTTCCTTTTGCCAATCATTTCAGTTTCACTTGCCATCGGTGTAGCCGTTGCAGCAGCGGGCGCCCGGAATCAGAATGCAGACCACGGGGAGAATCAGCGCCATGAGGCTCCTCCATACTGGGCCTATGCGGTTGACCCTCCGGCCCGATCATCGCACTCAAAACCCGTCGACAACACGCTCCGGCATGTCCCAGGCAGCTCGGCGGCATTTACGGAGAAGCAGATAAATGATGCTTTCAGTCCGCCCGACTGGCATCCATCAGGGCATCCGACGATGCCGGAAATCGTTGCACATGGAAGGAAGCCGAAAGTCATGGCCTGTGGATACTGCCACTTACCCAACGGCCAGGGGCGTCCGGAAAATGCAAGCCTGGCAGGGCTGCCCGCCGCATACATGATCCAGCAGATGGCCGATTTTAAAAACGGCCAACGGAAAACTTCAAATCCCAAATTCCTGCCGGCTGTCGACATGGCCAGCCATGAATCCCTGGCGAACCCAAATGAAGTCCGGGAGGCCGCCCGATATTTCTCTCACTTAAAACCCAAACCTTGGATCCGCGTGATTGAAACGGCGACCGTTCCCAAGACCCATGTTACAGGATGGATGCTGGTTCCAACGGCGGGTGCCGGCCGCAAGCCAATCGGCCATCGCATTATCGAGACGCCCGTCAATATTGAATTGACGGAAATGCGCGACGATGCGTCATCTTTTATTGCCTACGTGCCCGAGGGCAGTATTGAAAAAGGAAAGCAGCTGGCATCAACCGGCGGCGCGGGAATAACCACGGCATGCGATACCTGCCACGGGCCCGACCTCAAAGGTACCGGTGATGTGCCATCTATTGCAGGCCGATCACCAAGTTACATCGTCCGGCAACTCTACGACATGCAGAGCGGTGCCCGCTCCGGAGCTGACATACAACTAATGAAGCCTGTTGTTGGGAGGCTCTCGCTCGGTGACATGGTCTCGCTAGCAGCGTATTTGGCTTCGCTGCATCCATGATTCAGTGAAGAAACACCGTCACAGCCTGCGCCTTACTCGGCACAGCAAATCCTAATCGAAATCAGGCTCACACAATGTGCAGCGTCAGCAGCAAACCCAACGCCAACCCACCAGCAAAACTGGTACCTGCAAAATTGACGATGCCGTTGCCCACTAGGCCGCGGCGTTCTATCGTGCCGCCGAGATAGCTATCGAACAAATTCCCTACCGCGGCGGCGATGAATGCGACTACAGCAGTTCCGGGACGGCATAATCCCAGGGCGTAACCAACTGCAACGATTGCCGCGCTCGCGCCAAACCCCGCCAGCGTTCCCGAGAATGAAATGCCGCCGTCCTGCCCCACCGGCACCGGCTTCAGGGTGGTGATCATGTAAGCACGGCCGGAAACCCACTGGCCGATTTCGCTGGAGATGGTATCGCCCGCGGCTTCCGCGAGCGCAGCAATCAGCGCCGCCAGGAATGCAGCCTCATAATGCGTGGTAATTACGAGGACGGAAAAGAACGCTGCAGCCAGCGTGTTGGCCGTTGCCTCGCGCCAGCTTCGCGCTCCACGGCGGCCTTCCGCCACGCCCATGGCTGCCTTGCGCGCATAGCCAAGCCGCGTGGCCACCGTACCGATCACAAAAAACGCCAGAAGCAACAGAAAGCTCTTGTACCCGTAACCCATATAGATGATGGCGCCCATCAGGAAGCCCATGAACGCACCCGAGCGGTTCACCGTGCCCAACGCCAATGCCATCAGCGCGAACACACCGTTGATAGCAACAGAAAGCAGTACTCGCACTCCGAGATACAGCAGGTTGCTTTCCACCGCCGACCACTGCATCAAGAGTGCGCAATACATAAAGCTTCCGCATACCAGCGGCACGCTGATGTTGTCATCCAGGCCAATGGGCAGAGATTCGACCACTGCTCCGACGACTGCTGTGGCCGCGCAGACGATCAGAACTTTCGTTGAAGGAAACGAAGGGTCCACCCAGCGGCCCAACAGGAAACTACCCGTCGTCCCGGCGGCAACAAACCCGAAAAAGCCCGACCACGTTTTGCTGGAATTCCATGGAACCGAGGGACCGCGCAAGGCTTCTCCGGCAACGCTGGCAAAACCGTCGCCCAACGCCATGATGGCCCACACTGCACCCACCACTTCCATTCGCCGGCCAAAGAGGAGAATCAGAATCAGTACCGAGATGGGATAAGCGACGATGCCTGTCCAGGCAAACGGTCTGCTTTCGCCCGCAACCCTCTTGCCCAGATCGAGCTCAAGGCGCGGCAGAATGAACAGGTTGAACATCAGCGCCGCGAGCGCGGCACCGGCCGCCTCAACCCAGGTCAGAAACGGCAGCAGCAGCGCGAAGGACAACATCGAGATATGGACAATCTTCCGCGTGGATATCAGCGATTTGCGCTCCACCCCGTCATAAACAGAAGCATCACCCACGCCCGGCCTCCAGGGTCTTCTGAATGCCTTCCTCAAGCGGTACCACGCGATAGCCAAGCTCGCGACAGGCTTTATCGCTCGAGTACACCCAGTCCTTCTTAAAGATTTCCACAACTCCCGGCGTCAGTTTCGGCCGGTGACTGGAAAGCCGAGCCCGCGCTACTTCCAGTGCGCCAACCACCTTTCCCGTGGCAAAGGATAGGTGCCGCACCGGAAATGTCACGCCCGCCAACCGCCCGATCACGCTGAAAAGATTGTTCAGACTTCGATTGTCGCCGGCCAGGAAATATTCTTCGCCCGGCCTTCCCTTCTCCAGCGCCGCCAGATGCGCCTGAACAATTTCAGCAATGTAGGCAAAGCTCCAGCGTTGTTCGCCGGAACCCAGCAAGCCGGGAAATCTTCCGCTCAAATACTGTTGCATCATTCCGCCAACAAGGTTGCCATCCGTCGTAGGACCGGGGCCGTATATCACTCCCGGCAACAGTGCAACCACCGGAAATCGCTTGAACCCCTCTGCGCGCAGCCAATCGAGCGCCTGCGCCTTCGTCTCCTCATACTCGTTCGAATAGCGCCCCTGGTTTCGCAGTCCTTCGCCGGCATTAACGTCTGAAGACGGCCCGGCCGCAAGAAACGAAGAAGTGTAAACAACACGTTGGACGCCCGCACGGTCGGCCGCTTCCAGCAGCGATTTCAGCCCCTCAACGTTCACCCGCCAGAAGTCCTGCCGGTCGCGCACCCACATCCTGACCAGTGCCGCCGAATGGATCACCTGCGTCACACCACGCATTGCCTGCGCTACGGCATTTCGGTCCAGCAGGTCGCCGGGCACAATTTCACACCTGGCTTCTGCCGGCACCAGGCCCAGCCTGGAGGGGTTTCGCACCAGTACACGGAACGTTTCACCGCGTTCCACCAGGGCGTGCGCAATCCGCGATCCGAGATATCCACTTGAACCGGTCAGCAGAATCATGGCCTTGTCCGTTTCGGCATCTACAAACTTGCCACCGGCCCGATTTCGGCGGCAAGCTTCACTTTAACCGATCAGATATGCAACCGCGAGTCCCAGATGTCCCACCATCATCATCCAGTACATATGATGCCATCCGGGATGGTTTTCACCCTCAGTCACCAGGCGGCTGGGATCGTCATTGATCAGGTAAACCACGTAAGATCCCCACGCCAGCATGATCACACTCAGAATGATTATTGCAGTGGGATTCCCGCTCAGTACGTGCAGCCACAAGCCGAGCGGCAACATCAGCCAGGGCAGGATGAATGAAGGACTGATGGCACGAGCGCTGAACGTAGCGCCGTAACGCACCGGCAACGTAATGCAGCCCGCCGCACGGTCGCCTTCGATATCGGCAAAGTCCTTGGTGGTGGTGGCGCCAAGCAGAAACACAACGTAGATTGAGCCGATGTACCATGGTTCCACAGAATGCAGCACCGTAGCCACAGCCGCCCATCCGGCAACTTTTAGCAGGCCGCCGCGGATCAGGGCAATGATCATGTTTGATCCCCAGGTGCGGCGCTTCAGCCGAATTGGTGGAACCGAGTAGGCGAGCGTTGCCAGCGCCGCCACAATATAGATGGCAAAAATCTGCCAGTTAATTACGGCCACCATCGCCAGCGCTAAAAAATAGGTGACTGCAACAAAAATCCAAGCCTGGCGCCACGTCATCTGCCCCGAAG
>JBJKQZ010000530.1:0-7367 GCA_046704865.1 Terriglobia bacterium | reverse complement strand
GATAACGCCTTTCTCATCGCCCACCAAGGTCTGGGTATCGGTCTGTCCGCCGTCCACTCCGAGAAAGAGATTCATGATTTATTCATCCTTGATCGGAGTCCGGATGAAGCGCGGCGGGGAGATTTTCCATCGTTCGGGCAGGCCTCAATGAACTTCCGAACCTTCCACTCGATATCAGTAATCGCTGTGCCCACCACAACCGCGTACACGCCAAGATCAAACGCTCTGCGGACGTCATCCGGATGATGCAGACGGCCTTCCATGATGACCGGAATATCAATTTCCCGGACAAGGTCGCGCGCCAAATCAAATCCCGGCCCTGTGCAATGTCTGGTCTCTTCCGTATAACCAAAGAGCGTTGTCCCCACCATGTCCACGCCCAGCAGCGCGGCCTCGATCCCTTGCTGTAAGGTTGCGACATCCGCCATAATAAGCGCATCAAGACTGGTCCTTGCGGCTTTGATAATTTCGGCAAGAGATTGACCATTCGGGCGCGGCCGCTCCGTGCCGTCGAGGGCGATGATGCGGGCACCTGCGCGATAGACTCGCAGGACCGATTGCATTGTCGGCGTGATGTAGACATCGGAGTCCGGATCGTTTATCTTCTCAATGCCAATAATAGGCACCTGGACGGTCCGGCATACCGCGCGGATATTGCGGGTGGCTCGGATCCTTACGCCGGCGGCGCCCTGTTCTTCAGCCGCGGATGCCATTGCAGCAACGAATTGGGGCCGGTCAAGCGCGGACCCGATGGCCGGCTGGCAGGATACGATGAGACCATTTTTCAGTTGTGACAACGTGCTATTTTTTCTCAAAGCGGCCATGAAACGTCTTCCACCTGCAATTCGCGTGAAGCGCGAGGTGGAGGTCCAATGGGCCGCCGCTCGGCTTCCAAAGTTGACGGAAAGTATAGCTTAAGTATACATTATGGGCAAGCTAGCTAGGTAACTAGGAGAAAAGATGAAAAACATCGCCGGCCTCCTAATCGACGAAAGCTTTCCTTCGATCAATCTCCATCGTGACAGTTTTGTTCCTTACTATCAGCAGATTGCAAACCAGATACGGCAGTTTATCAAATCCCATCAAGAGGGGATAGTCGGAAAGCCCTTCTGGTCCGAGGGCGAAATTGCGGAACGGCTCGGCATCAGCAAAATGACTGTCCGGCAGGCGTTCCAGATATTGCGTGGAGAAGGGCTGCTGGTGATTGAGAAGGGAAGACGCCCGGTCATTGGCTCCGGGCGCGTCGGCAAGGATTTTCAGGAGTTGCAGGGCTTTACCGAAGAAATGCTGCGGAGAGGAATGAAGTCATCGTCCAAGCTTCTGGAGATGGAGGTCCGTGAGCCAGACTCTGAAACCGCTACAGCGCTGCGGCTGAAGCGCAATCAAAAGGTGTATTGCATCAAACGCCTGCGCTTTGCTGACAGCCAGCTTGTAGGACTTGAGACCACCTACATCCCCTGCCATTTCTTCCACGGAATCGAAAAGCACAATCTGCAGAAGGACTCTCTCTACTCCATCATTGAGGGCCAGTATGGAATCAGCCTGAATTGGTCGGAGGAGGAACTCCAGGCCATTGCGGCCACAGAAAAAGAGGCCAGCCTGCTGAAAATTCCCCCGGGCTTTCCACTCTTTTGCATGCGCAGGACGGTTTACGACATTCGCAGCACGCCCATTGAACATGGCGTTTCACTTTTTCGTGGCGACCGGTACAGTGCATTGGTCACTTCCCGCCGCAAGGCCAGCAGCAGCCGTTCAAAGGACGAATAGCCTGCGGGCTGGAGGGAGCAAAGCAGGAAGGAATCTTCACTCATGCTTAACCCGTCATCGCCGTAGTCCAGGCTGATTCTCACAGCGCCGCGAAATGTTAGCTGGCAAAACAGCATTCGATGCACACCCCTGTTACCGGCATACAATCACCGATGTGCTCTTTCGGGGATCCGCCTCAAAATTCGACCGGCAGTCCAAGGCTGCCTGTCCATTGATTCAGCATCTTCATTCATGGCTGTTTGACCTTAGGGAAAAGGGATCCGTGTTCGGCGGAGCGGAGAATCTGTTTGACAGAGCATATCTAGTTATGATAAAAGCTAGCCTGCTGCTCATGAATAATGGTCGTCCCGGCCTGGAGCGTCCCGGCCATTCGCCCTCTATTCTTTCGGCAGATTTGCCGGTCGCAGCATGTCGTGAGCGGGTCGGTCTTTATTGTGTCAAAAGTGCTTTGAGTTCGGACGTGACGAGGCTCGCAAATAACGGCGAGCCTCTGTTTTGAAAGCTGGAATTTTTTGCAGGTCTTGTCGGGTCTTGAGGGTCAAATTCGCAAAGAACAGTTCACCGGCTAGCGTGCTGGTGGGCCTGAGTGCTCTGAGACGGCATCGAGGGCCGCTCGGCAGGAATTCTTTTTGGAGGTTTGTAATGAGAAAGGCAACGCCTTGCGGGGGCGGTAAAGTTCTTGTTGCCCTGACAATTTTGACGGTTGCGTGGGCGGTTCTATTTGGCAACTCTCTGCTTTTCGGCCAGTCAAGCATGGGAGCAATTTCAGGCATTGTGTCTGACCAAAGCGGGGGCGTGGTGCCAAACGCCAAAGTGGACCTCAGGAACGAAAGCACGAACGTAATGGCAAACACGAACACTAACAACGCCGGCGTTTACGTCTTTTCGAACGTTCTGCCGGGAACCTATGAGGTGACGGTGGCCGCCTCCGGTTTTAAGTCCTATGTCGTCCGGCACGTCGTCGTATACGTCAATCAGGATGTCACGGAAAACGTCAAACTCTCCATCGGCTCGGTCAGTACCTCGGTGCAGGTCCAGGCAAAGCTGCCGCTGGTGCAAACCAGTTCCTCCTCGGTGGGTGGCGTGATTGACACAAAGCAGATCGACATGATGCCGTTGAATGGCCGAACGAATATCTTTGGGCTGCTGGAGCTTGCGCCCGGGGTTCAAATGTCCGGCAACGAAGCGCGGATGGGCGGAAACAGTTGGGCCAACGGCACGTTTGCCACGACAGACGGCGTGGTCAGTATGGAAATGGAGAACTCCAGGCTTTCAGACGTCTCGCCGTCGCTCGATTCCATCAGCGAGTTCAAGGTGGTCGACAGTACGGGCTCTGCGGAAAGCGGTCCGGGCACGACGCAGGTGATCATCGCCACCAAAGAGGGCGGCAACCAGTTCCATGGGACTGCCTTTGAGTACAACCGGGTCAGGGCCCTTGAAGCCGCCAATTACTTTGCGACTGGAATTCCCAAACCTCAGTTTATTCGCAATGAGTTCGGAGGTTCATTGGGCGGGCCTATCAAGCATGACAAGGCGTTCTTTTTTGGCAGTTACGAGGCATTCAAGTTTCGGTCCGCCGCAACCAGCCAGACGGCCATGCCGACACAGGCGCTCCTGAACGGAGATTTCAGCGGGCTTCCGCCGGTGATCGATCCGCAGACGGGGCTGCCCTTTCCGAATAACCAGATTCCCACCGGCCGTTTCAGTTCCGTATCAAAAGCCTTCTTCCCCTATTTCTCGGCACCCAATATCCCCACATCAGCTACGGCAGGACTGGGCGTGAACTATCGTGTAAACCTGCCGAGTGAGCAAAACAACAACCGGTACCAGGGCCGTGTTGACTACAATCTGAATGCGAAAAACATCATTTCCGGACGGTATTACATCGTTCGGCAGAGCCCTTACAATTCACCGGGAATTACTGAGAAATTTGGCGGCGTCAGTTCGCCCGCTACCAATCAGAACCTGGCGATCAATTACACGCGCATCATCTCTCCTTCACTCGTGAACCTTGCAACCTTTGGTTGGGCGCGGGAGACGGACCAGCGCTACTCCCTCCAGAATTACGGCCTGCAGCCGAGTTCGCTGATCCCCGGATTGCCGGCTTCATTGCCGGGCCTTGGTGGACTGCCGGCGATTTCCATCACGGGCTTCACTGGCTTCAATGATAATTATGGAAGCGGTGATACGATTCCTACTTACCAGTTCAATGATGTCATGACGTGGGTCAAGGGTGCACACACCGTTAAGGGCGGCTTCTCCTGGCTGCGCTGGCAGTTCCTGAATTACCAGAATCCGCCTCCCGGGCACGGATCGTTTTCGTTCACCGGTCGCTATACCGGCAATCCCTTCGCCGACTTTCTGCTGGGCGATCTCTCTTCCTCCGCGCGTCCGGTTGCAGGGCTCAAGGGCTCACCCACCAACGATCGTTTTGGAATGTTCATTCAGGATAGCTGGAAGAAAACGAGCCGGTTGACGATCAACATGGGCGTCCGGTACGACATAGCCACGCTCTTTGAGAATACGGTTGGGAACATGGCCAACTATTACCCGAATCTCAATGAGGTTGTCATCCTTAAGGGCCAGGACACGGGATTGTTTCCCAGCCTGCCTATTGTTTCCGGTTCCAGTGTGGGCCTCAACACCGGGAACTACATCGGGAATGACCTGAATCGCATTTCTCCCCGCATCGGTTTTGCCTATTCCGCAATGGATAATGGCCGCCTCGTAGTCCGTGGTGGTTATGGAATCTATTACGACTATATGCCCTGGAAGTTCGGCAGTTGGTGGACGGCGCTTCAACCCCCCTGGAGCGGTTCAGAATCTTTTGAGCCTCAGGCCGGGTCTACGCCGACGCTTACGTTTGCCGATCCGTTCCCGACAGGCGCAGGAAGCGTTCCATCGGCAGTGTCTGTTTATGCGCTGCCGAAGAACTACCAATATCCATTGACCCATGAGTGGAACTTTACTCTGGAATCCCAGCTTTCAAACAATATGTCTGTGCGTGCCACGTATCTGGGAACTGAGACTCAGCATGCGGGCCAATTATTCAATCTGAATGACCCCGTGCCAGCTCCGGGCCCGGTCCAGCCGCGGCGTCCTTACCAGCCGTTTGGGTCAATCAATTTGTTGACCAATGGCGAAACCCGAAATGAACAATCCCTGCAACTATCGGCAGTCCGGCGGTTCTCATCGGGCCTCTCATTTCAGGTGGAGTACGCATGGACCAAGGAACTGCTTGGATCGCAGTACGATCTGAGTGCTCCCACTGACAACCGCAACATTCGTCTTGACCGTGGGAACAGCCCCTTCATCCGCCAGCAGTACGCGGTGGCCAATTACGTTTATAATCTTCCATTCGGCAGAGGAAAGCAGTTTCTCTCCACGCTGAGCGGTCCTCTCAACGTTATCCTGGGCGGATGGTCGACCAGCGGGATCGTCACCCTGGCGAGCGGGTTGCCGTACTCGGTGTATTTTACAAGCTCTGTCGAAGGTTGGCCGAGCAGCAGGGCAGACATTGTGGGCAATCCGTCGGTCTCGAACCCTTCTATTAATCAGTGGTTCAATCCTGCCGCCTATGCCGTGCCGCAGCCGTTTGCCTATGGGAACTCAGCCCCGAACTCGTTGTTTGGGCCTGGGTATACGGATTGGGACATGTCGCTCTTCAAGGACTTCAGGCTGAATGAACGGTTCCGTTTGCAGTTCAGGTCTGATTTCTTCAACACGCTCAATCATCCCAGCTTCAGCAATCCGGCCAGCAACATCAGCGTTCCGAGTCAAGTGGGGCAGATTTTCTCCACTTCGAGCGACCCTCGGTCGATCCAGTTTGCGCTGCGACTGTCGTTTTAATGTCAAATGCCGGATTGGCTGATGTAATTCCGGAAAGTCGTGCCAACCTGTCCCTGGCGGGGTTTTCACCGTGTGCTTTGCAATTCGCCCTTCACGGTGGAAATCCCTGGGGCGGGTCACCGCGAAAATTGAGTCCTGATCACAGCCCGTTAGAGGAGTAAGCGATGGAGAGCAACCGGCAGAGGCCCACACGTCGAAAGGTGCTGCAATCTCTTGGCGCACTCCCGCTGGCGGCACTTGTTCCTGTTCTTGCTGAAGCGCGCGGCGACCGTTCGCTGTATTTCAGTTGCAGCAGCAAAAATGATCTTTACCGCGTAGCGCAGGCGGCGGGAATTTCCTGCGTGCGCTATGAAACTGCCGAAGAGGCAATCGCCAGGGCGCACGGCGGATCGGGTGTGCTGATTCTTGGCGAGAATTATCCTCATCAAACTACCAACCTGACCGCCGGTGCTTATCGTGACGCTGCCAGGAAGCGGCTGCGGCTATTTGTGGAGTTTCCTTCAGAGATTCCGGGCTTGCGCGTTGGCGCACCCCTTCAAGTTGCCCAGGGGCGGTACAACAACATCCTTGAGCGTTGTGTGGTTGCCACAGGCAGCTTTGGTCCCGAACTGAAACGCATGCGTATTCTAGCCCTTCACAATTGCCACTACGTTCCTGTACAGGCGCAATCGGCGGAACTGGTTCTTGCACGGGTTGCGGGTTTTGACACTGCGGTGTACGGGCTTCCGCAAACAGGGGTTCACCCCATTCTCTTCAAGCATCCACATCGCCACATCCTGGTGGCTGCCACGAAGTTGAGCGAGTTTGTCGAAGGCCGATACGCGCCTTCCAGCGCCTGGCCGTACGTCTGGCGATGGATTTTGAATTGGCTTTCATCCGAAAGTAATGTTGCTCCGCTGCATTGGACTCCTCTTGTGCATCCAGCCTGCGGGCGGGACCAGCGCTTGAGTGAAGGCGCTGAACTCGATGCTTTTCGGCGGGGCATTGCGTGGTTTTCAAACGCCAAACTGTTTGTAGCGCCCTCCTGGAAAAAAGTGGTCTACGAAACGGCGGCAGAGCGTGGGCATCTTCTTGCACCAAAGGAGTCCTGGCCCCTGGGCGACGGCAGCGAAGGTGTTCTTGAAGGATTTTCAAGTGTTATCGAATGGAATGGTAAGCAGCCGGTGGGCTGGAACCTCCGCAATGACTGCATCGGCGAAGTATCCATGTCCATGGCGTTTTCTGGCGTGATCGAAAAGAAGCCGCAGAACAGCAAGGTGGCCGCAAACCTGAATGATTTTATTTACTTTAATTCCGTGCTCGCCTCGGGACCCCGCGCCGATCCGAAGAGTCCCTCGTTTGGGCTGGTGGGCTGGACACTGCCCCTAGCGCCTGGAACCTATTACGGCGACGACAATGCCAGGAGCATGCTGGGCAGCATGGCGGCGTCGGGTCTGCTGCGGTCAAACCGCTGGGATCCAAAAATCCTGCGCTGCCTGCTGGCCAATCTCCGAACCACGGGCGTGCTGGGATTCCGGCATAACAATTTGACGGAAAGCGAACTCCAGAAGTTCGGATGGCGGCATTTCTACGACGAAAAGTTTGTGAACTATCACCCGCATTTTGAGGCTTATCTTTGGGCGTGTTTTCTGCGGGCCTATGAGAAGACGCATTACGCTCCGTTCCTGGAGCGCACGCGCACGGCTATCCGCATGACCATGGCTGCGTATCCGAACCACTGGCGCTGGACCAATGGTTTGCAGCAGGAACGG